>PNOG01000012.1 GCA_013824685.1 Coprothermobacter sp.
TCTTCCCGCCTGGGCCACCCGTGGCGAAGAGGTCGACGACCAGGACCTGGATAAGGCAGCACGAGAGTTTGCGGGGAAGTTCTAGAGCATGGCCCACGGTCAGGGCGGCCATCTGAGGCCATCTCTCTTCTTCCGATCAAACGCAAAAGACACTCAGGTGGACTCGTACATACTGGTAACCGTCTCGACTGCGCCTTCTCGGGTACAAGTGATATGAGATCATAGGCAGCTAATACGAAACAGGAGGAAACATGAAATACAACAGGAACTACCTCGCAAGCGTTGTTGTCCGGGTCGATTTTCTTGTGCCCGTGATCGATTTGAACAAACCACTGCCACCAAAGCTGCAGAATGCCATCATCCAGAATTTCCCTGTTCCTGAGCGACGAGAAGTCCAGATGCAAATAGGCCCAATGTTCGTGCCACCAAATAGCGGACCACGTAACGTGGTGGCGCTTGACTTCTACAATGGACCACGAACCAGACACTTGGGGATCGGCCCCGACTTTCTCTTTATTGAGGAGATCAGGTACAGTGACTATGAGACCCTCCGCAGCAGTCTTCTGTCTGCGATGAACGAGCTGGTTACCTCGCCAAGTGAACACCCCGCAACCAAACGGATAGGATTGCGCTATGTAAATGTGATACCAGCTCCCGGCAACGACCCTTTTGACTGGCATGGATATATTAGTTCGGAGCTGTTGTCACCGATCTTGTATGCCGCCAAAAGTCAGGCAGGGCTCTGCCGTGGAATGACATACCTTGAGTTCAACGATAGCGATGCTCGTTTCATCGTGCACTATGGCATGCAGAATCAGGACTACCCGGCTCCGATTCGACGCAAGGAGTTCACGCTGGATCTCGATTCATTTGTGACCGGGGTCGTCGACTATCAACAGTTGCCAGACACCCTTGATGTCCTCCATTCTCGCATCATTGACACCTTCGAGAGTTCCATCCTCAAAAACCTTCGGAGTGTAATGGCGAAAAATGCCTGATACCTCGCAACCCTTCAGGGGCTCAAAACGTAGCCGCGTGTTCGCTTCGGCCAATATGCCTCGCGGCACGATCAACCGTGATGCAGCAACGTCAAATCAGACTTCGAGCGAACCGGCTGCCGTGGTCCCAGACGCGACAACTACTGTCCCTTCTACGGGCGTGGCTCAAACCACTAGTCACACGTTTGCTGGAACCGAGAATGTTCTTGGCGGCCTGAACAAGGTGCACAGAGTCATTGTTGAGCGCAGGATAGATGCTGCCAGTAGTCTGGCGCGTGAACAAGAAGGCTAACGACGTGCCAATCCAACATGTCCAGCTCGACCCTCGCGGAGAGAGTGATGGACTGCATCTCGGTGACATCTATCGAGATGTCGAGCTCCTGGAGTGGACCAAGGAGAGTGAAGATCATCGCACCATACGCTCATCCACTCTGGTGTTTCCCTTGGCCATGGTAATGGGACAAGAGTGCGATCTCTTGACTGACAGTGCTCTGAGGGCCAACACACGCCCCACAGGGAGAGAACGACCGCCGAAAGCCAACGGTTTCATGTGGACCACGCTCGTGCTGCCATTGTACAATGCGAGCCAGTTCTTCGACCGGCGGGACAGTTGCCTTTCTGGCATCTTTGAGGATGTCTATCTCGGAACGTCTGCGGAGCCAACAAGTGCCTCGCTGGAGATGAACCACCCTTCGAGCGACAGTCTGGTCAAGGCAAATCAGGATGCGCGCTATCATTTCATATGCTTTCCGTCACCAGGCGAACTACCTGACTGTGTCATCGACTTCAGGCACTACTTCGCCTTACGGACGTCGTATCTCATGGACCACCGGGCGGAGCAATGTCTGGCAACCCTGAGTACGCCGTACCGAGAGCAAGTTCTGCAGCGCTTCAGCTTCTACATCTCCAGAATCGGCTTGCCCGACTGAGTTCAGCTCTCACTAACCGATTCGCCGCCCAGAGCGACGCTAGGTATTCATGGACTCTTCGTGGAAGACTACTCAGGAGTGGGAGGAGGATGGAGAAGGTCGAGGCGATCTATACGAATTGCGCCTTTCGTCGGCTAGAACTTCCATCCTTCACGTACACATAGACCATGGATGTCCAGGCAGTCTCGCTCCAGAGCTCTGCATACCTTGGGTATCTTCTCCGGACATCTGCCGTCTTCCAGTGTAATGACAGTGAGGTTCCACTCTATCGCGGTCGCTATGACAAAGACATCGCCAGAAGACTTGTTCTTCTTGAAGTCGACGATTCCGGGGAACTTCTCCAATATTGCTGTGGCCTTGAGTTGCACGGCCTCGTCAATCGGAAGGCACACACATCCCACACTCCTAAACCAGCTGCTAATCACGTCATCCTTCTCGTTGATTTCCTCGGATACTTCTGAACACGATACAATCACTCTGCTTCGTATCAACTGATCTATGTTCTGCCATAGTGTCACATTCACGTCACGAGGGTACTTCTCGCGCTCATCTCTCTGAGAGATAGCAGCAGAAGTATCGAGAAGGTACTTATACGGGGGTGGATCGTCGAACAGTAACTCGCTCACCACCTGCTCGCCTCTGCAAACAACGACGGAATGTGCTTGAGCTTGATTCCCAGGAAGTCGCTTACGTCCCGTTGACTGTAGATTTCGCGATCAACACCGTGTTGAAGGGCTCTGCAGACGCTTGCGCCACTCCTGTCAAAAGCTGCCCTCGCCACATTCGGGCGGTATTTCGTGAGACTGGAACTCCTAGATTCGCGCTGTTCTGCTTCGTACTCGGCTTGGATGTTCCTGATCAGTGTCTCGTAGTCGTTCCTCTGGATTTGGCCCAAGTCCAGCAGTCTCCGGGCGATTACTTCCCGACTGACCGAGTATCTAGCAGCAAGAGCCCTTATGGCTTCTCCGTCGATTTCCGAGTTGCGCACTTCTTTCTCTTGCCTCAGAAGATCAGCAGGAACAAGTACCTCCCCTGCGACGGCATTGCAGAACACTTCTTCTGGATCCCGTGTGAGGAGCGGCCCGATTTCGTTACACGAAGCAGACTGACGTTTCACAATATGCACCAGTTCATGAAGAATCGAAAATGTCTTTGCAGGAGGTCTGTCATTGGTGTTGACCCCAATGATTGGCAGCTCATCAAAGTAGAGTGCCATTCCTCTTGCTGCATTAGTGGGGACTCCATCAAAAGCCGCAACCATGACGCCCCTATTCTCAACCCTACTGCGAACGAGAAGAAAGAACTTCCTCGTAGAGGGGGCCATCTTCTGCATTTCGTACGAGATTCCCAAGTATTCGCGAAGCTGCAATGCTAGTTTGTGCACGCTGGACAAGTCCCCCAAGAAGACAAACTGGGTAACAGGGTCTTTCAGCTCCGATCTGGTATCCAGCACAATGTCTCTTAGCCGAAGCAGATCATGCACAGCTAAGTTCAGCGCACTATCATCAACGACAGTGACAGCGCCCTGGTCTCTTAGCCGAAGCAGATCATGCACAGCTAAGTTCAGCGCACTATCATCAACGACAGTGACAGCGCCCTGGATTGTTCTCTTGTTGATGATCTTGGGCAACTTGTCTGTAGGGACCAAGGTCGGACTCATATACAAGCCGGCAAAAGGCACTCTCAGGCATTTGGCAATCGCCTTCGCTTGTCTGATCGTAGGCAAAGAGGGATCCTGAGGATCCTTCCATCTATCTATCCTTGCCGCCTCGAACTTGGTTACACGACTGACGTACTCACTACTGACTTTCATGTTGTCGCATACAAGCTTCAGTGTGGTTTTGTTTATTAGGGCACGTTGTATACCCATCCGACTCACCTCACCCCGTCAAGTTTTGCCCCAATCCAATCCCTATCCTACGATCGTGTCTCAGAAGAGCATACCAGTCCAAGTTAGCATACCTTGAAACAGTCGAACAGCCAAGCCAGCTGGTAGGTAACACTGTCATGATACCCTACCTGAACCGACAGGCACACGGATGAGAAGGATGCCTCAGTCGTTGCATCAGGCGAAACCCTCGTGTTCCGGCACAACATGTCACATACATGGCTAGTCTGTTGCCTTGGATACGCAGAGAGGACCTTGAATACCATGCAGCAGACAGCTCGGTGCAGTTGGCCGCAAGGCTAGTGTCTCCTCAAGAGCAGCCATGCGTCGGCGGGTCCCCCGGACAGATCCATTTTGGGGATCATCTCGGTTCAATCCACGTTCCCAAGAAACAAGGCGCAGCCATCGATCTCTCTCTGAATCACAGACGTCTCTGCAAGAGCGGTGACGACACGGGAGTAGTGGATGGTGTCGGCGCTGGTGAGGAAGCGATCTTTGCGGTCTTTGAGCCACTTGGAAAGGACTTGATAGCCACCGATCTGATAATTCCAGAGGTCGGGAGTGACACCGTCGAAGTACTGAGTTGGGTTGATGCTGACGTGGCCACGGTCAGCGTCGTATTCGACCTTGACCACAGCACCGTCACCCTTGCCGCAGAAGCGGCTGATAGGGTTGTCGAGGTCAGGCGAACGCATGAGATGCAAGTCGATGAGTTGCTGACCAAGGTCAGCCAACTTGAGGAAGGTGTCGCGGTCCTTGGTGAAGGGAATGCGTGGGAAATCGGACTTGAGGAATTCGGCGTAGCGCTCCCGATAAGCCGGCGAACATAGAATCGCATAGACATAGGCGAAGAACTGCTCAGGAAGGACACTGACATCCGTGAAATCGGTGATGATCTTCCAAGCCTCAGGACTGAGGTTGCTTCTTCTCGTTGCTTTCTCACTGCCAGCCGCATCAATGAGCAGAGAACCAGAGGCTGTCGCTCCGCCACTGTCGTATGTGTACAGGGGTAAGTTGACGTTGCCTCCACGGTAGAACAGGTTGAAGTCTTCAATGCTGTCGCTACACCAGCAGACGTTCCACGGTGTGGCATTGCCAACCACCTGTCCAGCACGACCAATGCACAAAGCAACGTTTGGCTTCAGCATGTGCTGCATGATGTCGCGACGGGGATAGTCCATAGCAACCTCGTCAAAGCAGCACCAACGGACATCGAATGGCCGATACGCACATGGTTGGATAAAGGAGCCCCATTGATCACCAACGTTGCGTAGTCTCTGGCGCGCTGCGGGTAGTTGCCAATCGCGATTATCGGCGAGGTCGTACCTCTCCCTCAATTCCTCATCAGACAAGCCTACATTTGCCATGTCTGTCAGCCGTCTGACGATCTGCGCCCGATCAAGCGCGACCGCAAAGTGGTCTCGATGTGTCTTAATGCCCGTAGACTTCTCCAAGAAAAGGTCTAGTACTCTCGGCCACTGTTCATATTGGCCAGCAAGTGTCACGTCCTGTGGGCTCAGGAAATATGTGTCGCTGCGTGGACTGAGCTCCTGCCATTCAGTCTGAGCCATCTGTCCGTTGCCAAGTGTCGTGTACTTGGCGTCACGGCTTCCCCACAGATCGCCATACCAGATACCCTTTGAGACACCGTTGCGCTTGACTGCGAGAACGATCGCAACGCCCTGCCGAATATCGAACACATTCTCGTCCTTGCTGCCGTCGGGAGACTTTTCCCTCTTCAGCGAACTGCCGTGCAGATTGAGAACGTGCAGCTGATCAAAAGATGCCATCAGTGACTGACGCATACCGCGGAAGGTCGGGTTGTCCAGGTAGCTGTGGTTGGTGATGAAACCGAGGACACCTTCGCCTGCCTGATCAATCTTCCACTGTGCAAAGCGGATGAACTTGACATAGTCATCCTGTAGCATCTTGGAGTTTCTTTCTCCCAGGGACTTGCCGTCTACCTGCTTGTAGTCGTCGATGAGAGCTGAAATCCAGGCGCCCTTGTTGCTGCTGGTGCCCGAATACGGCGGATTGCCCATGATCACCAGGACAGGCTGGGTCGTCTTGACGGCCTCGGCCATGTGGGATTCGTCCGCCAAGGGCGACAGGCCAGGGATGGGGTTCTGCTCGGCCGTGCTGACGTCCAGCGTATTGGTGAGGTACAGCTTGAAGCGGTCGTCGGTGCTCATGGTGTAGCCCAGCTCAGTGAGCAGGGCTCCCATGCGCAGGTGACCGATGGCATAGGGGGCCATCATCAGCTCAAAGGCGTAGAAGTCACGCAGCACATGCCCTTTGATCCAGCTGTCCAGACTGCCGTCACCGTACTTGGCCTTGTAGGTTGCGGCAGCCAGGCGCACGGCAGTGGCGGGGAAGGTCATGGTGCCAGCCGCAGGATCGAGGACGGTGACGCTGGGGTCGGCCAGGCCGTCGGGTTTGCCAAAGGAGTCTCGCAGGAGCTGGTCTACGCTGCGGACGATGTAGCTGACAACGGGCTGAGGCGTATAGTAGACGCCATGCTGTTTCTTCTTGGCCGGATCATATTCGCCAAGGAAGGTTTCATAGAAGTCGGCCACCGGGTCGCGGCCGTCCTTGTCGTAGCCCTTAAACACCGTATCCGTATCGGCCACCGCCAGGACATCCGCGATGTCATCGATGATGACGCGCAGACGTTCGGGAGTATCGCCGATGGAGATGTACTTGAACAGCTTGCGCAGGATGCCGATGGTCGCCGGGATGCCATCAATCGCAGTCTCGCGGGTAAAGGTGCCGGTCACGCGCATGCGCGCCGCAAACAGGCCATACGTGATGGTCTGCGCGTAGAGGTCGGCAAAGGTATCGCTGGTCAGGTCGGACATCAGCACCTGCTTGAATTCTGCCAGCAGGTTGACGAGTTCGCTGTTGCGCTCGTGGTCCTCATCGTCTACCAGTTGCGCCAGCACCTGCTGCTGCAGGTAGCGCGTGCGGTCAGCCAGCGCAAGCGCCAGTGTCTGGGCTGTATAGGCGCGGGGCAACTGGAAGTCGAAGAAGCGTTCAACTAAGTCGCGGAACTGGTCCTCGTGCTGAAGCGGCACGCGCATGCCCGCCTGCAGCGCCTGCAGGGACCCGATCGTCACGGGCTCGCCCATCGACTGTCCGTAGCGGTAGAGCCGAAACTCCAGGAAGTTGGTGAGGATGACGTTGGGGAAGGCGGTGCGGTAGCGCTTGAGCTGCTCGCTGACTTCGACGTGGTCCAGGTTGGTGACGCCCGGCTCCTTGGCCTCGATGTAGCCCGTGACATGTTGCTGACCGCTCCAGACACGCATGTCCGGGTTGCCAGCCTCGGTCTGACGAGGGAGGACGGTCAGCGTCGCGTGCGCGCTGCTGAGCTGCGACCCCAGCTCTTCCCAGAGCTGCTTGAGCACGTCATAGTACGACTCCTCGCGCGCGTCGCCGCGGCGATACTGCTGCGCGACCGCCCCCAGATACCTTTCCACCAATGCCCTGAACGTCATGACTCCTCCCTGAACCTTGCTGGCGTTTCCATGTAAAGCATTGTAGCGCAAAACGCGACGATCTGGATGCTTGGCTGAAGCACATGCATGAACTCCCGCCTGCGCGGCAGAGCGCCACTCCCATTGCACCAACATGCTCGTGGGAAGCACCCCTCGCATGGGAAGAGAGTGCTCGGGGGCATGACGAATCAGCAGGCTGTCCTCACCCGAGTGAGATGAGACAACGCGCTTGTGGTACAAGTCGCCGTTCCGGCTATACTGACGCCATGGATACCAGACTGATTGCCATCACGACAGCTTCGGATGAAATGGAAGCAAACATGATTGTCGGCCTGTTTGCTGCTGCCGGGATTCCCGCCATGGCCAAGCGCTCGGTCAAGGACGGGTACGGCACTGTCTACCAAGGCCCCTTTGGGTCCTTTGACATCCTGGTGGACGAAGAGAATGCGACAGCTGCGCAGACAGTGCTGGACGCCGAGGACGTGCCCGCCGAATTGGACGAGAAGCCGGACATCCCTGCTGACTGAGCGTTTCTCGCCCCATCGATCCTACGTCCCTTCGGACATCAGGAGCTTCTAGCGGCCTCCTGTTGAGCTACTGCCTGTCGGTAGAGAACGCACCGCGGTTCAATCGGTGCGACTACACCATTCACGTCAACGAGTGCCTTGTCACGGACATCCAAGCGTGAGGCTCATCGTCATTGCAATCCTGTCGATTGCTGGTATGATGCTACACGTTAAAGTAACATCCTCATCCTTACTTTACTAATCTTTGAAAGGGGGTGGTGGTCGAAATGCGCACCGAAGGTAGACACATGGTAGTCGAGGTCTCCGGGTGTAATCCGGATGTTCTGAATGATCTGGACAGAGTTAAGGAGATCTTGCGCGAGTCTGCTCTGCAAGCAAATGCAGAGATCCTGGAATTGGCGTTTCACCATTTTACTCCTCAGGGGGTTAGTGGGGTAGTAGTGATCTCCGAGTCGCATCTGTCCATTCACACATGGCCTGAGTACGGATACGCTGCCCTAGACGTTTATACCTGTGGAGAAAAGACCGATCCATGGCGGGCCATGGAGTATGCAGCTGAGAAGTTTGAGGCAACGACAATCGTCAAGACGGAGATTGCTCGTGGACAGGAGATCGAGGGTCGCCCAGGCGTTTATGGGCACTCGGTCGTCGAGACGGAGGTTGTCAGAGATGGCATGGCAGTGGTATCATGACACATTTGAGCCTGGGGAGGTCCACCTCCATGCGCTCACGGGAGTCATCACCACCAGGAAGACCAAGTACCAGACAGTAGAAATCGTCGAGTCAGAGCACTACGGCAAGATGCTGATTCTCGACGGCGACTGCCAGAGTTCAGTCAAGGACGAGTACATCTATCACGAGTGCTTGAACGAGCCTGCCATGGTCTGTCATCCGGACCCACGCAGGGTGCTTGTCGTCGGAGGCGGTGAAGGTGCGTCTCTGCGCGAACTATTGCGCTTCAAGTCGGTTGAGCACATCGATATGTGCGACATCGACGAGGAAGCCAATCAGTTGTATGAACAGTACTTGCCGGAGTATCATCAGGGTGCGTTTCACGACCCCAAGGTCAGCATGCACTTCGAGGACGCCCGCAAATTCATCGAGCGTCAACCTGACCACTCTTACAGCGTGATCATCGAAGACCTGACTGACCTCTTCGAGGGTGGCCCGTCTATTGTCCTGTTCACGAAGGAGTTCTATCAGCATGCGTTCCGCGTTCTGGATGAGGGCGGTACCCTCTGTGTCACTTCGTCATACCTGAAGCCGACGAATGTTGCCGTCCACAAGAGGATTCTGGATACTATCCGTTCGGTGTTCCCGATCGCTCGTTCGCTGTATTCCTATGTCGGCGCGTACGATGTTCCCTGGTCGTATGTCCTGGCTTCCAAGAAGAATGACCCACTGGACATGGATGCCGCGACGGTCGACAGGATTCTGGCTGATCGCGTTGGGGACACCAACGCACTGAAGTTCTACGACGGCGTGACGCATGAGCGCATCTTCCGCATGCCCAAGGACATACGGAGCATGCTGGCGGCGCCCGGCGAGCCTCTCGAAGATGGCAAGTCGTTCGGCATAACCCCAAAGGGAATCTAGAGCTACAGGTTTTACGACGCATGCGTCAGCCCGCCCTTGTCAGGGCGGGCTTTTCGCTAGCGAGATTTACTGAGATTTGCTATGATATAGGAAAAGGAGCGTGCGCAATGGTACGAGTGTTCACGTCGGCCAGCATACTTGACACTGGACGGGGAAGCGATGACGCCACGCGGGTCGTGGATATCCTTGTGGACGGAATGCAGATTGGCCGCATCGCCGACCACGTGGATCCGCCCGGGGGCGCGAGCGTCGTTGACGCGTCGAGGTACCTGGTTACTCCAGGGTTTGTCAACGCCCACGGGCACCTTGCCATGACGCTTCTGCGCGGGTTTGCGGACGAAGTGCCTCTCGATGTGTGGCTGCAGAAGTATATGTTTCCACGCGAAGCTCTTATGAACGGTGACGACATCTACTATGGTACCTTGCTTGCGCTAGCCGAAGGCATCATGTCCGGAACGACGACCTTTGCCGACATGTACTTCTTTGAAGACGATGTGGCCCGGGCGGTGGACGAGGCAGGCGTACGCGCCAACCTCTCGACAGGTACTGCCTCCCTCGACAACGAGCGGGGCAGGCTGGAGAAGTCCGAGGAGTTCGTCATGCGCTGGAACAACAAGGCCGACGGACGGATCAAGGCCAGTTTCGGGCCGCACGCTCCGTATACCACGACGCCGTCATTTGTCCGCGAGAACTTCGAGCGAGCTCGTGATCTTGGCGTCATCGTGCAGTTTCACCTTCACGAGACACGTAAGGAAATCGAGGACTTCACTGCAGCGTATGGGGCATCTCCCATCTCATACTACGCTGACCAGGGATACTTCGAGCATCCGCCGCGGCTCCTTGCTGCCCACTGTGTCCATATGACGGCTCATGACGCGGAAATCCTGCGTGACGCGGGGGCAAGCATTGCCCTGAACGTCCGGAGCAACCTCAAGCTCGGCTCGGGTATCGCCGACTATCGGCTCCTGCTGGGAAGCGGCGTGAACCTTTGCGTCGGAACGGACGGGGCTGCCAGCAATGACAACGTCGACATGCTGGAGGAATTGCGGGTGCTGGGTCTGGTCATGAAGGGTTCGACGATGGACGCATCGGGTATCAGTAATGCCAGTCTCCTGGCTATGGCCACGAGCAACGGGGCTGGGGCGCTTGGTTTTGAGGGGGTCGGAACACTGAGTGAGGGGGCCGCAGCAGACCTAGTCTTCTGGGATCTTGAGGATGAATCGTTCTGTCCGAAGAACAACGTGGCCTCCCATCTTCTCTGGTCGGCAAACAGTCGGGCCGTGGACTCGGTCATGGTTGCCGGTTCCTGGGTCATGGAACACCGACAGTTGTCGGGTATTGATCTCGACAAGGTGCGATTCGAGGTGGCACGGAGGGCGCGCCGCTTGGCGAGTGGATGAGCGAAGACGCGGATGACGACCTCCTGGGGGTTGCCGGAGCACTATTGAACGCCTTGGCCCTGCGGGGCTGGTGCCTGGGAACGGCTGAGTCGCTCACTGGGGGGATGGTCGGAGCAACCATCACTGCTGTGCCGGGAGCGTCAGTATCATATATGGGCGGCGTGATCAGCTACACGGACCGTGAGAAGACGGCGCTGTTGGGGGTGCCGACCAAATTGCTGGAGCAGCGTGGCGCTGTGAGCGCCGAGGTGGCGGAAGCTATGGCTCAGGGCTGCAGGGAGAAGCTGAACGTGCAGGTAGGGCTCGCGACGACCGGCGTAGCCGGACCAGCATCGGACGACAGAGGGACGCCTGTCGGAACCGTGTTCGTGGCTTGCGCGACGGCACGGGCGTGCACAGTGGAGCGACTATTGCTCGACGGGGACCGACGCCACATTCGTGTCGAATTGACACGTGCGGCTCTTCGGCTGGCCATCCGGCTCCTGGAAATAGCCCCGCCAGAGGTGGAGGAGGCGACATGAGACCGGTGAGCCTCAGTCGCGTGGAGGTGGGCGGGGCCGTCAAGTGTCTTGCCTGTGCTCATGGGTGTATCGTCGCTGAAGGGAGAACGGGACTGTGCGGTGTCCGGCGCACGGTGAAGGGGGGACTGCAATCTCTGGTCTATGGTCTCCCTGCATCGGTTGCCCTCGATCCCATTGAGAAGAAGCCGCTGTATCACTTCCTTCCCGGCTCGACCGCGCTCTCACTGGGCACATTCGGGTGCAATTTCACCTGCGCCTTCTGCCAGAACTACGAGCTCTCGCAGGCGCGAGATGCAGATGACGCGCTGTTGCGCCTGCCGTTCCTGGACCCGGAAGCTGTCGTTCAACTGGCGCTGCGGCAGGGAGCCTCATCGATTGCCTGTACCTACAATGAGCCCGCCGTGTGGGCGGAGTATGCCCTGGACATCGCCACAGTGGCAAGGCAGGCCGACTTGCGCACAGTGTTCGTGTCCAATGGCTTTTACTCTCATGAGCTTCTGCATGAAGCACTGCCCCTGATCGATGCCTACAATATCGACCTGAAGTCGTTTTCCGATGACTTCTACCGGCGCGTGTGCGGCGGGCGTCTCCAGCCTGTGCTCGATGCCATACGGGCGATCCATGATGCAGGATCGTGGGAGGAGATCACGTCGCTGATCATCCCTGGTCTCAACGACAGCGAGAACGAACTGAGGGCCATGGCGCACTTTGTTGCGTCCATCGACCCCGCGATGCCGTGGCACGTCTCGCGGTTCTTCCCGATGTACCACATGCTGGATACGCCGATCACGCCGGCTGCTTCGATCGAGAGGGCGGTGCAGGTCGGACAGGAGGAAGGACTGCTCCATGTCTATTCGGGGAACCTTCCAGGTCACGATGGAGCTGGTGACACGGTGTGTCCACAATGTGGGGCGACAGTGATAGAACGTCAGGGCTACACGGTGACAGCCAGGACAGGACTGACCTGTCCAACGTGCGGGACGCGCGTCAAGGGAGTGGAGCGATGATACGAAATGCCGTCGTTGCCGGGCAGTTCTACCCGGCGCAGGCTCGTGAACTGCGCGTCGTCGTCGAGGGATACATCAAAGGCGCACGTTTGCCGGCAAACACAGCCGGCGCCGCGTGCATGGGGTTGATCGTTCCTCATGCCGGGTACGTGTACTCGGGTCCAGTGGCGGGAGCCGGGTATGCCTGTCTGGCAGGCCTGGACGAATCTGAGCACATCACTGTGGTCGTCCTCGCCCCAAGTCATCACGTGTGGTTCAAGGGTGTGGCACTCCCGGAAGCAGACGTGTTCGGGACGCCGCTGGGAGATATCAAGGTATCAGATGCAGCGAGGCTCCTGACGAAGCGTCCCTCGGTTTTCACGTCCGGTCAGGCCCATGCACTGGAGCACGCGGTCGAGGTGCAGCTGCCATTCCTGCAGGTAGTCCTCAAGGACTTCAGCATCATTCCATTGGTGCTGGGAGAGGTGGACACGGCGGTCCTGGCTCAGGAGCTCCTGGCGCTGCATCTTCCACACATGCTCGTCGTCGCCTCCAGCGACCTCAGTCACTACGACCCATACGACATGGCAGTGGAACATGACCGTACCACAATCGGGCACATCTTAAAGGGAGAGGGTGACAAGCTGGGCGGCGAGGACGCCTGCGGGTTCATGCCAATCAGGACGATTCTTGCCATGGCTCGCGTTTCCGGCTGGAAGCCACAGCTCCTCGACTACAGGAATTCGGGTGACACCGCAGGGGACAAGTCTGCCGTCGTCGGATATGCTTCGATTGGATTCTGGGAGGACAGGCATGGACATGAATGAACGTGAACGCCTTCAGCTGCTTCTACTGGCGCGTGAATCGATTCGCAGGCGGCTGCTGGATGCACACGAACTGGCACCGACGCGCGAAGAATTCCCTGACGACAAGTTCTGGCAGGACCAAGGGGTGTTTGTCACGCTGACTGAGCACGGAGAGCTTCGAGGCTGCATCGGAACGATCATGCCTGTCTCTCCTCTGGTCCAGGCGGTCGCATCCAACGCGCTTGCGGCGGCCTTCAGCGACCCACGATTTGAGCCAGTCGAAGAGGCGGAGTTTGGGGACCTGTGCATCGAGATCTCCCTGCTTTCTGTTCCGGCCGAGCTCGCGTTCTCGTCGCTGGCGGACCTTCAATCAAAGTTGGCGGCAACACGCCCCGGTGTCATTCTTAAGCGCGGAGCCCATCAGGCCACGTTCCTGCCACAGGTCTGGGAGCAGCTGCCCAACGTCCACGGATTCCTCGAGGCTCTCTGCCACAAGGCCGGGCTCCACACTGAGAGCCTCTCTCAGCCGGGTCTGAGCGTGTTCACCTACACCGTCCTGGCGTTCTCCGAGGACTGCGAGTAGGCCGGCCACCGACGCACAAGTTCCCTGTTCTCCCGCCGCCATTGCAGGGAGAACGCGGGGGAGTGTGTCGTCGGATGGTCCAGTGGCTCAATCGCGTTCCAGACGGCGACTCGGTACTCTTTCTCCAGCTCGAAGCACTCCCGCGCAGCTTGCTTGCGATACTCCGGTGCGGCACCTGCCATTACTTTCTCGAAGCGCTGCTCGAGCGGAACTCGCAGCTTCTCAATGGCCTGATGCTTCTGGGCATAGTTGTTGTGCAGGTTCCGGGAGATGCGCTCGTTCTCGAGCCAGTAGTTGAGCGCCTCTTCCTGCTGGTCCTCACCGAACATGCCGGCGCCTTCGGCATCCAGCGCGAGCGGCTTGAACAGAGCGATGCACGGCGCCGATGCGCCCGTAACCCATGCGACGGGACCTGACTTGTCGAGGTCTGCTACCATGCTGCCGACAGTCTGGTCACCCACGAGACCGCCGAAATGCATGCACACCGAACCAACACTGCCTGCCCTGAGAGCATAGCTCGGGTCGTTATGCTGACGCAGTGCTGCTTTCATCGTCGCTACGGTAGCCGGCGCAGCTGAACCGAGAGAGCTGAGACTGCTGGCACGGCGTGCGCGTGCTCTGGAGAACTTCGTGAACAGAGGGTCAGAGAACGAGGCTGCGAAATCCAACCTGTCCTCGCCGCGTCGCAAGTGCTTCTGTTTGGCGAAAGCTTCGGCGCCTGGCGATAGCTCATCCCAGTCGGAGCCGATCGTCAGCAGGTTGGAGATTGCCCCGGTTCCGCTGACCTCCTTGCGAGCCCACTGCTTTCCAACCGTCTCCAGGATCCAGGACTCGGCTCTGTCAGCGACCAGGAAGCTGTTGTTGTAGAAGAACCGCTTGGTGAAGCCACAGTTGCCACCCTGGCCATGTTGTTCCAGCAGCGCGATGATCACATCTACAGCCGAGCGAGCACTGTTACAGCGTTCCAGAGCCAGCCTGAGCAAATCCATGCCGGTCAGCCCCGTTGCACCGTACCCCCCACGAGTGAAGACCGCCTCGTTGCCGATGGCGACACCATGTTCGTTGATGCCCATCTCGGCACCCCACATCCAGAACGGCCTGCAGAGCAGGACGGCGTTCGTTTCCCGGACCTGATCGACTTCGATGTAGGTCGTCCTGAGTCTCAGCTCGCTGTGGGTCCTGTGTGGCATGGCCGTCAGGAGCTGGGCCTCGTTCGGCTCGCGGTCGCTGTTTTTTGCCAGGAAGCTGTGGAAGTCTGTAGAGGTTGGTGCGAGAGCCGCAATCGTATCACACATCACGTGCCTCCTTCAATGCTATGGTTTCGGACACTGAGGCGTGGTTCTTCCGCGAGGTCTCACGAACGCTTCATAGCGTTTGGTTGCGCATCCACCGGTCAAGATGCTGCAGCAGGCTTTCCTGACTTTCCATCGGCAGGAACAGCGATGGCGTCGGCAGGACAGTCCGGATACGATCTGCGTAGGCCGAACCGAAGCTCCGGTTGTCCAGCATGAAGACGCTTCGCAGCGTGTGTGGATCCATCTGGTGCAGTGTGTATTGCAGCAGGGTCAGGGCATAGGGGAGGTCGAACTGTCGGAAGGCATCGCCCCGTCTCTCTTTGAGCGCTTGTTTGAGGCGCGTCACCGTTGGAAGGAACGAGTTCGGAAACTGCAGCTTGGTGACAAACAGAAACTTCGCCGAGACGATGTCGCCGAAGCTCAGATAGTCGAACGGGATGAGCAGAATGGCCCTGTTCTGACCGGAAAACTGTTCCAGCAGTTGCATGCGCGTGTGCCCGTTCTTTGGAAGCAACAGGCTGTATTCGGCTAGTCCAGGCTCGCGCGCAAGAAACGACTGCAGGCGGCGCAGCGTCTCGAGAGAGTTGGAGGCGACCATCGCTTTTCCGGGGAAGCGTCTCATCGTTTCGGCGATGAGGCGGGCGCCCTCCTTTTCGAATCCGGACTCGTTTGGCTTCGGCAGGTGCAGCGTCACAAACGTGGGGACACGAGGGCCGTCCAGCTCAGGGTCGACGACAACGGCGGCAGGCTCGGGCCCCATGAGGCCGAATGTCTCGGGCAGGAATCGCTGGTCACCAGCAGGGCATACACTCGTCCCGGCGAGGAAGAACTGGGCATACGTGTTGCACGCCCGGATGCGTGAGGCAAGGACGGTCCTGGTGCTCGCCAGCATGATCTCCTGACCCTGTCGTTCCATCCATACGGCATAGGCAGGGTTGTCTGCATTGTCCAGAACAGAAGCGAGGTCTCGACATTGCGTCAGGTATGCCATTCGCATCGTTGGGGGCAGTGCCTTCCCTGCGTTTACGAAGGCCTCTACCATTGTGTCCGCCGCGGATCTGAGGGCCACGAACTCGCCGGCAGACCAGAGCGTTTCGCCGATTGCGATGCGTCCTCGGACCCCAGCATTCTCCTGATGGGTCACGCGCAGGTAGAGTTCCTCGAGAAGAGTTCCAGCGTGTGCGGCAAGGTCGGCCACGATGGCGAGACCCGGAACTTCGCGGCGCTCGCCTGCAATACCGGCGATGATGCGCAGCGTGATCGACGTGACCTGCACCTCAGGCACGTCGAGCACATCACTCATGAGTTTCTCAGTCTCGGGGGAAGAGACCAGGACCAGTGTCGACTCGCCGAGTTCGTGGAATACGTGTGGCGCCTCAGCGAGGTCGGTCACGTGGAGGTGGGCGACGTGCGCACGAGCCAGCGATTCCCGGACGGGACACACATCATGAAACGGACAGCTCGACTCGAGCTGGCAATGAGCTGCCGATATGTGGTTCACAAGACGGGACTTCTTCAGGAACAGCGGCATGCCGGGAATGAAGACTGAGCGTGTCTCCCATTCATAGACGATGAGAGCCGAGAGCTCAAAGCCGAATTCGCGACGCATGGTGGGGCTGCGGGTCGCTCCATCGAGCAGCATGAGGCAGACGAGGTTGTTGGGGCTCTCCTGCGATATCCAGAGTGGTCGTGCATCTCCTGGTTGCGCATCCTCGAGGAGTGGTTCGATGGCTGCAGGCGCGCGCAGCAGCACAGCACTGGGGCGTGTGGATGCCTGGAGATCCCCGAGGTACCGGGCTCGAAGTGACCGGGGTTCGCACTGGAGGAGGACATCGCGGCCGGAAGCCAGCAACGCCATCTCTGGAGAGGTCATGTCGCTGGTGATGCCCGGCTTCAGTGCCTTCAGGTGTGGTAGACGCGAATGGTCGAGGTCTGTCAGATCAGCATCCAAGCCTGCCATTTCAGATGGTAGAACCACCGACCGGGTATCGCCGGCGTCCAGCAACCCGAGGTCTGCCACGGCTGGATAGAGAAACTGGATGCGTTGCACGATGGAATCAGGGAGTGCAGACTGCGCAATCTTGTCCTTCAATTTGCGGTAGAAGCGAAACAGGGAGAGACTGTCTCCAAGAGCTCGGTGAGCTTCTTCCTTCTTGATTTCGAGCGAGTCGACCAATGCGACGAGGCTATGGCTCTGCAGGTCCGGGAAGAAGATACGTGCGAGTTCCAGCGTGTCAAACACGGCATTCGCGAGCTGACCGTGCAGCGCTCTGCGCAGGAAACCTTCATCAAAGCTGGAGTTGTGCGCCAGCAATGGACTGCCACCCGCAAACTGCAGGAACTGGTCGACGACCTGATCCACGGATTCTGCCGGTTCGAGGTCGAGAGGAGTTATCCCAGTGAGGGCAGAGATGAATTCGGGCAGACGGGCGCCTTCCTTCAGGCGGCAGAACTGCTCAAATCGTCCGACCTCCTTGCCTCCACGCACCTTGACGGCACCAATCTCGATGATTTGATCGGAAGCCTGATCGAGGCCTGTTGTTTCGAGGTCGAAGAAGACGAGTTCCTGTTCGTTTTTCAAATGGTTCCTTTCTATTTGAAGTAGGCAATTGTCACCCCATCGCCACCCTCTTCGGGGCTCGAAAAGCTGAAGTGATCAATACTTGGCAGGGTCTTGAGGAATTCATGGATCTGCTTTCGCAGGATACCCGAACCCTTGCCGTGGCAGATGTAGACGAATGACAGGCCTGACAGGTAAGCGACGTCGATGTACTTGTCGAGTTTCTCGAGCGCCTCGTCGACACGGCTCCCGTGCAAATCGATCTTCATGGGGACGAACGGCAGCGTCGGTTCACGTGCTCCGCTGTACTGCATGGCGCGGTTCTGATAGGAGCTGAGCTCGGGTTCGGTCAGTTTGCGCACTTGTGCTTCAGGTACCGTCGTACGCATGGAACCAGACTGGAGAACGAGCTTGCGCTTGTCCTTCATGACATCGATGACGATGGCCTGTTTGTTGACCGAGGTAATGATGACCAGATCGCCCGGCACGATTTCTTCGACGGGGGTGAACGGGGGTTTCTCTTGATATGGTTCCGCTTTCTGGACAAGGTCCTCGCGTGTCGCTTCGACCTCCCGCTTGGCATCGTGGGCGGCCTGCGGCTGGTTCTTGAGGCTGTCCTGAAACTGTCTCATCAGATCGTCCATGCGCCTGCTCACATCGTCGACGATGCGTTGAGCCTCACTGTGGGCTGCTCTGAGCTCCTGCTTCTCGTTTGCTTCAAGCACAGCGAGTTTTCCCTCGTAGTCGTCCCGCAGCTTCTCGAGTTCCTGCTGGTTCACGCTCAGGCTTTCCTTGGTGTGGCTGATCTCCTGGGAATCAGTTACGATACGGCTCATCAACTCGGTGGTTGCCTTGTGCTCGATGCTCAGCTCATCGTGGGCGAGCGCAAGCACGGCTTCGGGGAGTCCCAGTCTCTCACAGATGGTGAACGCATGACTCTCGCCCGGGGAGCCAAGGATGAGCTCGTAGGTTGGCCGAAGCGTTTCGACGTCGAATCCGACGGAAGCGTTTCGTACCTGGTCATAGCGGTACGCGAGGAGCTTCAGGCTGCTGTAGTGCGTCGTGATGACCGTCGTGACTCGTTTCTGGTACAGGAAGTCGACGATGCCGGTTGCGATGGCCGAGCCCTCCTCGGGATCGGTGCCGACGCCGAGTTCGTCCAGCAGGACAAGTGAGTATCGGGTTGCCTGCCCGAGGATGCGAACGATGTTCGACATATGCGCCGAGAACGTCGAAAGACTCTGTTCGATACTCTGTTCGTCGCCGATGTCGACAAAAACCTCGTCATACAGGCCAACCGTGGATCCGTCCGAAGCGGGGATGAATAGGCCCGCTTTGCTGATGAGGACGGTAAGGCCGAGAGTCTTCAGGGCGACGGTCTTGCCTCCCGTGTTCGGACCGGTGATGACCACCATGAAGTAGTCCTTGCCAATGGAGAAAGAGACTGGGACGCAGTCTGCGACGAATGGGTTGCGGACGTTGCGCAGGGTAGTCTCCAGGTTGGGGCTTATTGACGGCTTGATGCCGTTCCATGACCTGGCCAGACGTCCCTTGGCCAGACTGAAGTCGAGGTGACCCGCCACGTTCAGCGATTTCTCGATATCTGGGGCGGCTTTTGCGATGAGGTCTGTCAGGTAGAGAAGGATGCGCGATATCTCCTTCTTCTCATCGGACTGCAGAATCTGCAGCCGGTTGTTGAGGTCAATCACCCGTGTGGGCTCGACAAACAGGGTCATGCCACTATCGGACTGGTCGTGGACGACTGACTGAATTGCGTCCTTGAACTCTCGCTTCACTGGGATCACGTACCTGTCGTTCCGCATAGTAACGATGCGGTCTTGAACGGCCCGGCCATAGGTCTCGCTCCCGAGGATGTCCTGGAGCACCTTGTTGATGGTCTTCTGCAGCTCGATTTTTTCACGACGGATGGCTGCGATGTTGATCGATGCATCATCCAGGACGTCTCCATCCTGATTGACGCATCGCTCTATCTCTTGTGCCAGAGACGAAAACGGCTTAACGTCCTGGGAAATGCTGAACAGTGCGGGATAGAGGTCCTTGATCGTCACGAACGCCTTTCGCACACGTGACAGCTCGTTCAGGACGACGCAAACCCTCCACACTTCCTGTCCGGCGAGTTGCAGACGGACTTTGGCCTTGTCCAGTTCCGCTCTCACGTCGAGGAGATTGCTGAGGGTCAGATCGCCGAACCGCTCCAGATACGAAGACGCTTCATCGGTCTCGGTCTGGGCTGCCCTGATGGCGTCAATGCTGTCGAGCGGAGCGAGTCCGCGTGCTTCTTCGGCACCCAGCGCCGACTCGGCCTGTGATGCCAAGTTCTCCTGGATACGGTCGAAGCCGACCTTGCCGTACGTGTATTCGCGAATCGCCTGCTGAGCCTCTATACCCGGGTTCTTCGTAGTATGCCCCCTACATGAGTTGCGAGGGCGGCCTCGACGGAGTCGACAAGGACATCGACCTCCTCGCCGAACAGTGTTCGGTCGGATGAGGCAAACTCCATCGAGAAGCCCACGCTCTTCTTGCCTGCTGGTAGACTGCCCCCCTGGAAATTGTCGAACACGACAATTGCCTTGAGCAGGGGGCCACCATGTTCAGCAACGATTGCCTGCAATTGGCCGGCCGTCATGCTACTGTCCACGAGGACGGCAATGTCACGCCGGATCGACGGGAACCTGGAAAACTCCTTGAAACTGATGGGTTGGATGCTCTTCAGCAGGGCATCGACGGAAAACTCGGCGTAGAATGTGTCCCGTTCCAGACCCAGCAGGGCACCGACGTCGTGCCTGAGAATGCCGAGTGTGCCCAGTGGCGTGGTTTCGGACGAAACCAGGATGCTTGCACCATTCTCCAAGAGAGGACTATCCGATGACACAACGTTAAAGGGCACATGCAGATCGCGAAGAACTGACTCGATGATGCCTTTCAGCACAAAGATGCTTGCGGGGGCGGTGGGCGTCGTCCAGTTCGCGTCTTGCCACTTGCCTGCAAGAAGAAGGCCAAGCTTCGTCTCCTCGTCGAACGACTGGCCATGAACGCTGAACGTCTTGCCAATCTCGAACGAGGCGAAGCCCTCGCGGCCTCGCGACAGGTTCCGCACCGCGGCTCCTGCAAGACCAACAGCCATGGTGGGACGCAGGGCATCCCAGTCGACGGTGAGCGGGTTGAGCAGGAGTGGTGCCGGAGGCAGGCCCATCGCGGTTACCGAGCTCTCCCGCACGAAACTGACAGTGCGTGATTCGACGAGCCCAATCCCGACGAGCATCTGACGCAGTCGCTTGCAAAGGGCCTTGAGCGGAGACTCCGAGCCGCGGCGCAGGACAAGGTTCGGCGCGTGTGAGGGGAACTCGTCATAACCCTCCATTCTGACGATCTCTTCGACATATTCCGGCCATGATGTGAGGTCTCCACGGAACGACGGCGGTGTCACCGACAGCGTCGTTCCCGTGACCCTCGACGCGATTCCTTCATAGCCGAAGAGTCTTCGCATGTCTGTTGCGTCAAGGTCGGAACCCAGGTATCCGTTCACCCGATCTACATCGAGACTCAGCGGGAGCATTGCAGGAACTGGGATACCAGCAGAAGCAACACGTGAGACGTAGGAACCGAGACACTGCTCGCGAACAAGTGCCGACAGAACGGAAGGGACGGCCCTGACAGTGAGCCCCGGATCGGTGCCACGCTCATAGAGATAGGCTGCGTCTGTCTTGATGCCGAGGTGCCTGCTCGCGCGTGCGACTGCTCTCGGATCGAAGTGTGCAATCTCGAAGACGATGCGTGTCGTCGCAGCCGTGACGCTGGATGCCAGTCCGCCCATGACGCCGGCGACGGCCACTGGACCTGCAGCATCTGCGATGACGAGCGTTCCCGATTCGAGAGAGCGCAACATGCCGTCCAGTGTGACAATGGTCTCGCCGGGCAGAGACGTTCGTACGATGATACGATGCTCCTGAAGGCGGTCGTAGTCGAACGCATGAGTCGGCTGTCCGTACTGTTTCAGACAGAGATTGGTCATGTCGACGATCCTGCTGACAGGGCGAACGCACAACTGGTAGAGCTGAGTGCGGAAAGCGTGACTCGATGGTCCAGAGGCAACGTCCTGCACCAGGACACCGATGTAGGAACTGCACAGGGACTGGTCTTCGATGGTCACAGCCAGGTCTCCGTCGTTCCGGGCGCGTGGAAGGGAAGAGGGCAGCGGCAGCTTGATGTCACCCATGTCGAACGGCTGATCCGCATCTCTTGCCTTGAGTACTTCGATCCACCGGGCCAGTCCGAGAACCGACAGGGCGTCGCCTCGGTCAGGCGTGACGCTTACCTCGAAGGCAGTGTCTCCTACGGGCCATGCTTCCTCGAAGGGGCTCCCGACAATCGCTCCTGACCCCAGATGCAGAATGCCTTCCTTCTCTTCAGAGGACAGGAGGTCACCGTCGAGCCCCAGTTCCTTCCAGGAGCAGAGCATGCCAAACGATTCTACGGTGCCGAACATGCGCGTCGCGATGTCCGTGCCGTCGGCAGTCTTTCCACCTGGAATCGCCACTGGGATAATGTCGCCCTCACGTATGTTGGTGGCGGCCGTGCATACACTGGTCGTGCCGCGCGGACCGAGGTCGAGGTCGATGAGCTGAAGCCTGTGGTGTGTCGGGTGGAGTGCAGTACGCATGACCCGTGCAACGAAGACGTCCTTGAACGTGACATCGGTTCTCTCGGTCGATTCGATTTCGATGCCGACGTCGCCCAGTTTTGTGACCAGTTCCTCGGGACTGTAGTCAAAATCGATCGCAGCGTGCAGCGCAGAAAGCTTGACTCTCATCCAGTCACCTCAGAACTGACCCAGGAAATCCAGGTCGTTGTCGTAGAACATGCGAATGTCACGAATGCCGTACTTGATCATTGCTATCCGCTCGATGCCCCACCCAAACGCAAATCCCTGGTAGATGCTGGTATCGTATCCAACCTCCCGCAACACGTTCTGGTGGACCATGCCTGAGCCGCCCATCTCGATCCATCCGGAGCCCTTGCAGGTCGGGCAGCCCTTGCCGCCACAGATGGGACAGGAGATTGCGGTCTCAGCGCCTGGTTCGACAAATGGGAAGAATGAGGGAAGGAGCTTGACGTTGGTGGAGGAGCCGAAGACTCCTCTCACGAATTCCTGGAGTACTCCCTTCAAATCGGCGAACGTAATGCCCTTGTCGATGACCAGGCCCTCGACCTGCGTGAACACGGGGGTGTGGCTTGCATCCACCGCGTCGCGGCGATAACATCTGCCGGTGGCAATCATTCGTATGGGCGGTTTTTCGCGTTTCATCGTCCGGACCTGAATGGGCGATGTATGCGTACGCAGAAGCATGCCGGGCGCCAGGTAGAACGTGTCCTGCATGTCGCGCGCGGGGTGGTCTGCGGGGATGTTGAGTGCCTCGAAATTGTAGTATTCCTGCTCGATTTCCGGACCCTCTTCTATGTCGAATCCCATGGAAAGGAAGACGGATTCGACCTCTTCCTCCACTTGCGTGAGGATATGCTTCTTGCCGGCAGGCATGAGCTGCCCCGGCAGAGAGAAGTCGATGTCGTACCTGCGCGTCACGGAAGACAGATCGGACAGTCTCTGCTCAAAGGCTTGCACCGCCCATTGCTTGAGTGCGTTGACTTGCTCGCCGAACTGTCTGCGCTGGTCCTCGGCCAGACCCGAGATATCTTTGAGCAACGCCGTGACCGTGCCCTTCTTTCCCAGGTACTCAATCTGTGCATTTCGAACGTCCTGAGCATCGCAAGCGGCAGTCAGCCGCTTCTCCAGGGCCGTACGGACTTCGTCTAGCGTGCTTGGCATGTGCTGCTCCTCGTTCAGTGTCAATCCGGCGATTATCATATGAATTGTACGTTGATTCGCCTTGGTTACAAGCGTGCGTGCAGTTCACACGAGTCGCTTGGAGACAAGCGTAGGGGTGTTGCGTCAGACGAAGAAGGGCTGGCTGGCGCCGATACGGCTCTCATGTGATTGCTGCTATACTGGCTCTTGGTAAAGGTCCGCGCATATTGCTGCAACGAGGAGATGTCATGGCCACAAAACCAAGGGCAGGCAAACACATCGGCAAGAATCAGACCAGTATCAAGGCGGAGAATACCTCCAGTATCCTCCGGACCGTTCACGGGACAAACGACATTTCGCGGGCGGATCTGGTCCGACTTACGGGGCTGACCGCTCCGACGGTCTCGCGTATCGTTTCCTTTCTTGTCGAGCAGAGCGTCGTCACCGAATCGCCGGGAGTGAGCGTGGGCGTAGGGCGCAAACCCGTCGTGCTGCATTTCAACGGGAGGTCGCGGTACATTGTGGCCATCGATTTCTCGTGGGCGCATGTCCGTACTGCACTCATGGACTTGGGTGGTGGCATTCTCGACCATACCGAGCGGACCATCGATCCCAAGGGCTCGATCAAGACGGAGTTCGAGAGAGTGCTGGAGACCGTTCAGGAACTGCTGAACCGTCACCGGGGCGTCAAGGTTATCGGGGTGGGCTTCTCCGCGCCAGGCCTCATCAACTCTGAGGCGGGCGTCGTCATCAGTGTTCCGAACTTTCCGTCAATCCGCAACCTCCAGGTCCGGCAGCTGCTGCAGACGCGTTTCGGTTTTCCAACGTTCGTTATCAATGATGCAAACGCTGAAGCCGTTGCCGAGAAGTTCTTCGGCCAAGGTCGTGATACCTCTGATTTTGTGCTGGTACATCTTGGGTATGGTATCGGCGCCGGCATCATTGCCGGGGGGCGCTTGTACACGGGCAACTTCGGAGTCTCGGGCGAAATTGGCCATACGTCGGTCGACCGCCGTCATGGAAAGTGGTGCGACTGTGGAAACCGTGGATGTGTTGAATTGTATGCGGGACTGCGCGGCATTCTCGAAGACGCTTCCACTCAGATCGGTCGGCAGCTGTCGTTTGCGGAGCTTCAGCAGCTGGGCACCGAGGGAGACGCCAAGGTGCTCGGAGTTCTGAAAGAGAAGGGAGAGCTCATCGGATACGCCATCGTCAATCTGGTGAATCTTCTTGCTCCTCAGCGTATCGTCGTCACGGGTCAGGTAGCGGCCCTGGGAGCCCCGATTCTGGAGCCCATGAAACGCATCATCACCGAGCGTTGCTATTACCACGTCGCCGATCAGGTGTCTATCACATTGTCCTCCCTGTCCGAAAACAGCACTCTTCTTGGGGCCATGACGGTCGTGCTGGACGACTTCCTCGAGAACCCGTATGATTTCCTGACCGTTCGAGAGGAACGCCGTCACTGAGGAGCCTGTTCGACAGCTTGACAGCTCCTGCTGCAATCGTACAATATCATGAATAGTAACGTTGCGTACAAAATTGATTGAGAGGTTGGCAATATGAAAACATCAAAAGTGGCGGCGCGCACTGTGGCCGGGGTGGACATAGGTGGGACGAAGGTCACGTTCATCCTCTGGTCGGGGGCTGCCATCGCATACAGGGTGGAACGGCCGTATGCTGCCCGGTCAAGCCGTGAGTTTTCAGAGCTTATTCTGAAAGGAATGGGCGATCTCCGCCTCCGGGCGACAGATGCAGGAACTGCCATCATGGGTACTGGTATCGGGTGTGCCGGCATGGTCGACCAGAAGCGTGGCGTGCTGCTGTTCCCTCCCAATATGCCCGGCGTACGAGATGTGGCAATTGTGGATATCGTCAGTGGGGCCACAGGTGCCCCAGCGTACCTGGAAAACGATGCCAATTGCGCGCTCTTCGCCGAGTGGGTCAGCGGGGTCGCCGTCGGCCGCCGGAACGTCGTCATGTTTTCTGTCGGAACCGGTGTTGGAGGAGCGCTCATCGTGGACGGGCATCTGTATGTTGGGCGCCACGGTTTTGCAGGCGAGATAGGACACCTTCCCATGGTCGACCGGGGCCTGCTGTGTGGCTGCGGCCGGCATGGTTGTCTGGAGACCATCGCTTCCGGGACCGGCATCGAGCGGTATGTCAGAAGTGCGCTGGCTCGAGGGTCGAAGAGCCTCATGACGATGGAAGATACAAACTCGGCCCGGACAATCGCCGACTTTGCTCACAATGGAGATCTCCTGGCGCAGCAGGCCTTCAAGCGAGCGGCCCGCTACCTCGGCCGAGCGGCAGCGGCACTGATCAACACACTTGACCCCGACATGGTCGTGCTCGGTGGCGGAGTTGCCGAATCAGGGCTGCTGATGGACGAAATGAAGAGCGCTGCTCAGCGGGGTTCTCTACCGCTCCTGTTTGAGGGTATCGAGTTTGCGATGGCACACTACAGGAACGCCGCCGCTGCCGTTGGAGCCGCTCTGCTCGCGGATCAGCTTCTCAAAGGACAGACTGTCTACTCGATGTGAGCTCGTCTGGCGCTGATGGAGGCGTCCCTCCACGACCGTTTCTGCGGGGGAGTCCTGCTCGATCCTGGTCAGTTGTGCCCGGCAAGACGCAAACGGATGTCCGCGGCTTCGAGCTCTGTGCCCGGCTTGGCCAGGAGGGCGAACATGTTGCGTTTGTACGCTTCTACGCCAGGCTGGTCGAAGGGGTTGATGCCAAGCATGTAGCCTCCTACTGCACAGGCGACCTCGAAGAAGTACACAGCGGCGCCGAAGCTGCGTTCTGAGACATCGGGCATGGTCAGCTGAAGCACGGGAACGCCGCCATCGTGGTGAGCAAGAAGTGTGCCGGTCCTGGCATCGTGATTCATGGCAGACAGGCCCCGGCCGTTGAGATAAGCGAGCCCGTCTGGCGAGTCCGGATCGCAGAGGAACGTAACGTCGGCTGGGGCGGGTACATCGACGACCGTCTCGAAGAGGGAGCGAGTTCCTTCCTGGACAAACTGTCCAAGCGAGTGAAGATCGGTTGTGAATTCCGCCGACGCCGGGAAGATCCCTTTGCCGTCCTTGCCCTCACTCTCGCCGAACAGTTGTTTCCACCATTCGCCGACGAAGTGGAGGCAGGGCTCGAACGTTGCCAGCAGTTCGATACTCCTTCCCCTCGTGTTCAGAAGGCGTCGGGCAACAGCGTAGTGAAGAGCGTCGTTGGTCGCTGCCGGTGAACCGAGGCTGGCAGTGCGCTGTTCTGCCGCGCCCTGCAACATCGAGCGAATATCGAGGCCGGCGATCGCGAACGGAAGGAGACCGACCGGAGTGAGTACCGAATAGCGTCCCCCGACATCGCGAGGCAGGTCGAATGTGACCAAGCCCTCGTCCCCCGCAAGGCTGCGCAGGGCTCCATGCTCCGAGTCCGTTACGGCCACGATGCGCGTGCGGGCCTCTGCTGTGCCGAACCGTCGAGCCAGTTCTGTTTTCAGGACGTGGAAAGCAACCGCAGTCTCAAGCGTCGTGCCGGATTTCGAAATGACGACGACGGAGAAGCGGCGGCCCGCAAGGTTGTCCAGCAGCTTACGGAATTGCCATGAACTGAGGCTGTTGCCGGCGAAGAAGATGTCGGGCAGCCTGTCGGTCGCCGAGCGGGACGGCATGCCGGCAAGGAATTCCAGGCCCGCTCGAGCCCCCAGATAGGAGCCTCCGATACCACAGACAACGACAGTATCAGATTGTTCGCGAAGCCCGGCGGCGACATGCTCGATCCTGGCCACGACACTGTCAGGAGCGTCGACGGGCAGGTCGAGCCATCCGGTATACTCGGATCCGGCACCCTTCCTGTCGACGAGGAGCTGAAGCTGCAGTGCCGCCTCTCTCATTCCTCCGTCGATTGCCTCGGCATCGATGTGATCAAGAGCCCATGTGTCATCCAGTCGTATCAGTCCGCTCATTCTGACACCTCCATCCATCTCAAGCATTGTAGGAGTCTGCAACGGTGGTGCAACAACGTGGGGCTCACGGTTTCTGTCGTTTGGTCTCAGCGCTTGTCGTCTTCGATAGCACGATGGCTGCCGGTGATTGCCGACAGCCATCTTCAAGAGCCTGGTTGGAGGGAGTGTGCTACGATTCCTTTGCCCCGCGCAGAGAGCGTCTTGCCCGCTCGCGTTCCTTGAGGTGTCTCCAGGCGTATAGGACGATAGACAGGGCGATGATGCCGTATGACACAAAGACCCTGAAATACTCGCCTATCATCGCTGACCCCATCAGTTGCTTGCCTGCCATGGGAGCAACCACGAACATCAGGTGAAACAGGACGACCCCGACGAACACGTTGGGGATGGAAGCGCGGGCCACACTGGCTCCACCTATCAGCAGCGCCGCAACGGCGAAGGTGGCCGTCTGATCGTGGCTATTGTAGGTGTTCAGCGTGCCGATGTTCTGGAGGAAGATGATCTGGCCGTAGCAGGCGAGGATGGTCGAGAGGATGATCGCGATGATGCGTGTTCTCTCGACCTTGATGCCTGAATCCTCGGCGACAGCCATGTCCTGGCCTACGGCACGCATATCGTGTCCCAGCTTGGTCTTGCCAAACCACCAGATGAACAGACACAGCAGGCCGATGAGGATGAAGGTGGCCACCGGAACCGAGATATCCCCAATCTTAAGCGGAATGAGCTTGTCGAGACTCTGGCGCATTCCCTTGAGATCGATGGCGTTGCGGATTCCGTATCCGCGCGAGAGAACAAGGGCGGAATTCTTGATCGGGATGATCTTGCCCATAATGTACAGGACGACCAGCTGATACACGCCGTTGATGAAGAATCCGAGGATCAGGGACGTGACCATCTCTCGGCCCTTGGCGCGGTTGAGCACGATGCCGGCAAGCCAGCCCATGAGTGCCGCCAGAGGAGTGGCGATTGCCATGGCCAGGAACAGGCCGCTGACGCCGGAAATGCCCCAGTTTGTGACGAGAATGATCCCGATCTGGCCGGACATGGCTCCAAGCACGATACCGAAGTTGAGCCCCATGCCTGCCATGATCGGGAGAAGCAGTGAGAGGACGAGGAAAGAGTTTCGTCCCAGTCGTGTCACCATCTCCTGGACCAGGTAGCCGGTCGAGAATCCGGATAGCGGAGTCGCGAACGCAATCAGGACGATGAACATGATGGGAACGACGTTGCCGATGAAGACACGCGATATGGCATCGTTGAATCCGGTTTTCTTTGTCATGGTATCACCTGGACTTTCTGGTCACTCGGGTGAGTGCGTAGACGATCATTCCGTTTGAGATGATGATACGCACAACCTCGGACAGATCAGATTGAATGGCACTGTTGATGACGGATGGAGTCATGGTCAGGAGTCCCTGGAAGAGAATGGTGCCGATGACGACATTCGTGATGTTGGCCTTGTTGACGCTGGCACCCCCAATGAGAATCGCGGCGACAGCGGGAAGTGCCATGAAGAACGGCCCGTTGTAGAGCTGGATGAACCCAAAGCTCTGCTGAAAGACCAGAATGCCAATGGCACCGTAGACGGTCGACATGATGACCGCGATGGTCCTCATCTTGTCGACGTTGATGCCTGCGGCACGTGCATAGTCCGGGTTTGAACCGACAGCGGTCATCGCCGTGCCGGTCTTCGTGTGAAAGAACGCCCACATGATCCAGGCCATGAAGACGAAGAACAGGATCATGCCGGTCGGGAACATGAAGTTAGGGCCTATCCTGATGGTCAGGAAGTTGTCCAGGATGTGGATCCAGAAACCCTCGAGAGAGATCGTCGTGCGCAGTCCACTGCCACCGTAGCCCCAGATCATCTTTGGACTCCGGTAGGGGAGCAGCATCCACATCATGCACATGAACGAGACTGACGAGAAGCCTACGTAAGTTGCAATCATCATTTCATTGCCCTTGACCCGATTGAGGAGCTTGCCATAGCTCCAACCGAAGAGCAGGGCGAACGGAGCTGCAAAGCCGATGGCGCCGGCAAATCCGGCAAGGCCGGTGAGACCGAGCTCGATGCTGATTGTCGCTCCCAGCAACCCGGCGATGATGCCGAGAGGAAGGCCAAAATTGAGTCCACAACCAGTCTGAACCATGGGAACCATCCCGAGGACCAGGATGCCGTTCATGCCAAAACGTACGATGGTGTTGGTCATCGACTGATCGACCCGGACACCCACAGACGGCGCCACAATGAACAATGACAGGAGCAGCATGGCGATGATGATGCGGGGCCAGCCAGCTTTGTCGACGAATGCCCGGATCCTATTCATGGCTCTCCACCGTGTTTTCTTCGTTCTTGAGTTTTCCGATCATCAGGAGACCAAATTCCTTGGCCGTTGCGGATGGTGGCAGGATACCGGCGATGCGGCCTTCATCGACGATGGCGATGCGGTCGCAGATGGACCGCAGCTCCTCCAGCTCGGACGAGACCATGATAATGGTTGTGCCGTTCTTTCGGTTGTAGGTGCGAAGCGATTCCAGCACGAGCGACTTGGCACCGACGTCGATGCCGCGTGTCGGCTCCGAAACGAACAGGACGTCGGGCTGCACTGCAAAGGCCTTGGCGAGGCAGATCTTCTGCTGGTTGCCGCCTGACAGCTCCTCGGCTCGCTGGTCCGTTCCCGTGCATTTGATGTCCAGGGCCTTGATGTACTCCAGGGCAACATTCTGGATGGCCTTGTCGTCGCGCCATTGGATGAGTCCACCCAGGAGAGGCCGCAGGAACTTGTTCTGTGCCTGCATGGCGGTGAAGGCGATGTTCCAGTCCAGCGCTTCCTCAAGCAGCAGGCCGACGCCTCGACGGTCCTCGGACACAAACGCCATTCCGGCAGCCAGGGCTGCCGCGGGGTCATTGAGGCGAATTGGCTTGCTGTGCAGAGTGACGGCCCCTCCCGCGGGGTACAACCCCATGATGCCGTTCGGGATGCCCAGCTTGCCCTGTCCCGCCAGCCCGCCGATGCCGAAGATTTCGCCCTTGTGGATTTCCAGCGTCACGTCTCTCACGGTCTCGCCCGGCATGTCGACCCACAGGTGGTCCAGGGAGACAATCGTTTCCGTGTCCTTGTCGTAGCCACTCGTCGAGGCCGACTTCGCTCCAACGCTGCGTCCTACCATGAGTTCGGCGATCTGACCGATGTCGGTGTCGCCGGTGGCCACCTCTTTCACGACTTGTCCGTCCCGCAGGATAACGATCCTGTCGCATATGTCGAGGATCTCCTGGAGGCGGTGCGTGATAAAGATGATGGCAATTCCAGTAGCGGCCAGTCTGCGGAGTGAAGTCAGAAGGACCTGTGCCTCGGACTCCGTCAGGACTGCCGTCGGCTCATCGAGCACGAGCAGCTTCATCTCGGGGCGATGGATCTCGCGGGCGAGTTCAGTGAACTGCTTGTGACCGACGGGCATTTCGGAAACCAGCGTGTCCGGGCTGATATCGACGCCCAGAAGCTCGATGGATTTCTCCGCGATGGCACGCATTTCCGGGAGGTCCAGCGTCTTCAGGCGCGGGCCAAAAACCTTCGTCACGATGTTGTCCTGCAGAATCTCACCGTTGAGAAGGATATTCTCGGTGGCGGTGAACCCCGGGATCAGCGAGAACTCCTGGTGAACCATGCCAATGCCTGCCTTGAGAGCATCGAAGGGGTTCTGAAAGATGACCTCTTTTCCATCGATGCAGATCGTGCCGGCATAGCCTCCAGTCTGACCGATGACGCTCATACCGAACAGGATGTTCATGAGGGTCGACTTGCCGGCTCCGTTTTCCCCGACAAGGCCGAGGACCTCGCCGCGGTTGACGTCGAGGCAGACGTCGGTCAGAACCCTGTTTCCGAAATACTCCTTGGTAATGCCCTGCATGTGCAGCAACGGCTGTTGTTCGGTCACCTGTACCACCTCTCAGAAATTGATCGCCGTGAGATGCTGTGCTGGATTGCCGTCAGCCGTTTGCTGGAGACCAGCCCGGATGAGCTTCGCACATCAGGTATTGGCGGGCAGGGATTGACGATACCTGATGCGCCGTATCCGGGACGGCACGGCGACAGACAAACAAGTGCTCCAGACACGCAGTTTCACTCTTTTCATAACTGCGCACTGCCGCAACGAATCATGAGTTTCCTGTTGGCCGTTACTGCTGCGCTCTGAACCAAAAACAGTGCCGGGGCTGTGTGCCCCGGCACCTGACGATCGTTTCGAGCCTATGCTCCTGGAGCTTTGAACGTGAGGTACTTCTCCGGAACGACCTGTTTCGTCGTTCCAAGATACCCCTTGCCGAAGACGTACGTGTCCTGATACACAAGGACGTGGTTGGACGCTGTTGTCCCGCTGTTCAGGTCCTTGTAGTTGGACCCGTTCCAGGCTACGCCGGGCGTGTACTTGGCATAGGACGCGAACAGGTCTGCATTGTTGCCCAATTTGGCTGTGCCCTCGATGCAGCGCTTGGCGTACTCACCGAGACCGGCAGTCGTGGTATAGCCATAGGAGAAAGCCCACGTGCCGAAGCGACCCGAGCCGCCCTGAGCGATGACAGCGTCTCCGACCTTCTTGAGGATGGCCGGCCAATCGCCCTGCTCAGCCTTGAGGTCGATGCCGAGTGCTCCCGGATAACCCATAAGCGGCGACGGAAGGTCAGCTTCGACAAACAGGCCACCGTACTTCATGATCTGCTTGAGCATCGGTTCCGTTTCTCCGTCGTTGGTGCAGAAGAACGCGGTGTCCTTGCCGTACTTCTGTATCCAGGCGGGAGTCCATTCGAGCATGAACTGCTGGGCGCCCGCCATACCGACATCGCTGGTAGGATCGGGGGCTGTCTCGAAGACGAACTTGAGGCCGAGGTCCTTGCAAGCCTCTTCCATGATGTAGCGCCTGCGGCTCAGCAGTTCGTAGCTCATGTGGCGTGGGAAGGAGACGTGCACGAACGTCTTGGCGCCCATCTGCTTGGCCGCCCAGATGATGAGGTAGCCGCGTGCGACGTTGTCGGCGCTGACAGACTGATCGGCTGCTGCTTCGATGACGTTGGGGTCCTCATGCGGTTCGCCGGCAAACAGGAGAATGTCTGATCTCTTCTCGCGTACGCGCTTGAACGCTTCAGCGGTACCCGGGACTGCCTGGTTGACGACGATAGCCTTCATAAGTGGGTCGTCGGCAAGGCCGACGATCTGAGCGATCGTTGTTTCCTGTTCAGACGTGAAGTTGTCTGGATAGGTCAGGGTCGTGATGATGCCGCCATCGGCCGCATCACCGTACTCCTGCACGAGGCGTTCGGCTCCGCGCAGATCGTCTTCAGACTGGGAAACCGTACCGGTGACGACACCGATGTGAAACTTGGCGCCAGTGTCCGTGGGCGGCGTGGTCTTCTTGCAGCCCGTGAATGCAACTGCGACGAACATGAACGACAGCAATACTAATAGCAGCTTCTTCATCCTCTCTTCCTCCCGAAAAAGAATTAGCCATTGTTCAGCCTAAGCATATTTGTAGCACAGTTGCCGCTATTTTCAAGGTGTCTTCACATATTCTGGGAATGACGATCGGCACTTGAGTCGAGGCACATCCGTCCTGAGGCATGCAAGGACCCCGGCCTGGTGGCCGGGGTCCTGTTGGAAGACAAACAGTGAAGCAGAGTTCTAGTAGTCGGGGTAAGCCGGAGCAGCAGGTGCCGAACCCTCCGACTTCGGCACGGTTGTGACCATGGCCGCCGTCGAGAGGAGCAGGCTTGCGATGCTTTCTGCGTTCAACAGCGCGAGGCGTGTGACCTTGAGCGGGTCAACGATGCCGCTCTTGAAGAGGTCCTCGAACTTGTTGCCCAGGGAGTTGAATCCGAGGTTGTCGTCGCCTTCGAGAACCTTCTGGACTGCGATGACGCCCTCATAGCCAGAGTTGTCTGCGATGATTCTGAGCGGCTCACGAAGTGACCTGCGGATGATCTCGGCGCCGGTCTTCTCGTCACCGGTGAGCTTGAGTCCGTCGATGGCCCTTCCTGCCTTCACCAGAGCTGCACCGCCACCGATGATGATGCCTTCTGCCACGGCTGCCTTGGTAGCATTGACGGCGTCCTCGACTCTGTGCTTGAGCTCCTTCATGGCTGTCTCGGTGGGTGCGCCGACTTTGATGATGGCGACGCCACCGGCAAGCTTTGCCAGGCGCTCCTGAAGCTTTTCCTTGTCGTAGTCCGACTTGGTCTCCTCGACCTGCTTGCGGAGCTGGCCGATGCGGGACTTGATCTCTTCCTTGGCTCCCTTGCCGCCAACGATGGTCGTGTTGTCCTTGTCGACCTTGACTTCGTCAGCAGAGCCAAACATGTCTTCGGTGACCTTCTCGAAGGTGAGGCCGAGGTCTTCGCTGAGGACCTTGCCGCCGGTGAGGATGGCGATGTCCTCCAGCATGGCCTTGCGCCTGTCGCCAAAGCCGGGTGCCTTAACGGCGACGCATGAGAACGTGCCACGCACCTTGTTGAGGACGATGGTCGCGAGCGCTTCACCCGTGATGTCGTCGGCGACGAGCAGGAATGGACGGCCTTTCTGGGAGAGCTTCTCCAGTACGGGCAGAAACTCCTGGATGGACGTGACTTTCTTGTCAGTGATGAAGATGAGAGGAGTCTTCAGCACGACTTCCATTCGCTCGGGATCAGTCACGAGGTACGGCGAGATGTAACCGCGGTCGAACTGCATACCCTCGACGGTCTCAACCTTCATATCGAGACCCTGAGACTCTTCCACGCTGATGACGCCGTCCTTGCCGACCTTTTCCATGGCGTCCGCAATTGCCTCACCGACGGCGGGCAGCTTCGATGAGACAGTGGCAACCTGTGCCTTCTCTTCACGTGTCTTGACCTGGCGAGACAGCTTCTTGAGCTCTTCGAGAACAGCGGTCGTCGCTTTGTCCATACCAGCCTTGAGTGCGACGGAGTCTGCGCCGGCAGTGACGTTCTTGATGCCTTCCTGAATCATGATCTGGGCAAGGACAGTAGCTGTGGTTGTACCGTCACCGGCCTGGTCCTCAGTCTTCTGGGCAATTTCCCTGACGAGCTGCGCGCCGATGTTCTCGTTCGGGTCCTGGAGTTCGATTTCCTTGGCGATGTTGACGCCGTCGTCGGACAGAACCGGCGAACCGAACTTCTTCTCGAGTGCAACGTGGCGGCCCTTTGGCCCTAGCGTCACCTTGACCGTATTGGCGAGCTTGTCGACGCCAGTGCGAATCTTTTCGTATGCTTCCTCATTGAAGATGATCTGTTTTGCATCCATAGTCATTCCTCCTTACTTGACGATGGCGAGGATGTCATGCTGAGACAGCACAACGTACTCTTCGTCGTCGAGTTTGATTTCGTTGCCGCTATACTTGGAATAGAAAACCTTGTCGCCTTGCTTGACCTCAAGGGGAATCCTGGTGCCGTTGTCCAGCATGACGCCGGAGCCAACGGCCACGATGGTGCCCTGCTGAGGTTTCTCCTTGGCGCTGTCAGGCAGAACGATGCCACTCTTCATGGTCTCTTCGACCTTTTCCACCTTAATGACGACGTGATCACCGATTGGTACCAGCTTTGCCATATTGTCGTACCTCCTGTACTATAAGATCTGGATGGATTAGCACTCTCTTTGTATGAGTGCCAAGCAATTATAGGAGGGCATGGTGTGCTGTCAAGTATCGGAAGGGTCTGGCGCCGTGCCTCCGAACTTCGGGTTGGAGAGAGCAAACGGAATACCACATCAGTGTTGTACAAAAGCGGGGTTCCTGCTAAGATGACTACCCGGACATGACCTACGAAACTTGCATAGAGGTACCATTCCTGAGCCGATGCCGCCAGTCTACTGAGGGCATTGGCATTCTGCTTGGGAGCTGTCTTCTGGAGACGATTGCACAGGGGAACCGTGACTCACTGGTCGTTGGACTCGTGGGACCCCTGGGCGCCGGCAAGACGGTTCTCACATGTGCTCTCTCGGCAGCGCTTGGCGTCGATCGGACAAGCGTCGCCAGCCCCACCTTCGTCTTGGAGCGGAACTATCTGGGCAAGGAACCGGTGAGGCATTTTGACCTCTATCGCATCGAGGATCCTCGGCAACTGGTCGAAATGGGCTTCGAGGAAGAACTGGAAAAGCGCGGTGTGACGGTCATCGAGTGGGCTGAACGGTCGGGAAGACTCCTCGAGATGTACGAGCGTATTGAGGTCCACTTCGAAGTCCTGGGCGAAGAGGTCAGACGCATTGTTCTGCGCGATTTCTACCAGCCTTCCATCATTGCGAGGTGTTTCGGTGTCGAGACAGGCGCTTCTTCTCATTAACACGGCCACTGTTTCCGGCATTGTTGGCATTGCGCGGGGAGACGAAGTACTGGCGCAGGCCTCACTGCAGTTGGCGACTGCGTCCAATGCCGTGTTGGCTGCTGTTGACCGGGTCCTTGTGAAGGCAGGATGCACGCTCGATGACGTGAGGGGCATCGTGCTGGTCAAGGGTCCTGGAACCTTTACGGGGTCGCGGGTCGGCGCAAGCATTGCCAAGGCAATCGCCTATGCCACTCCCTGCTCGCTCGTCTCTGTCACTACGCTGGAAGCGGTAGCCTGGAGCGGCTTCCTGACGAGCACAGCACACGTGACTGGCGGTCCCGTGTGGGCACTTCTGGATGCTCGGCGTCACGAGTTCTACGTGCAGGAGTTTGCCGTCCGTGATGGAGCAGTCGTGTCTCAAGCGGATGCAGTGTGCATGGGACCAGGAGCCTTTGATGCTGTTCGAGAGGTGGGTGGGTTTGCCGCCTGTGCTTTCTCGCAGACGGCAGTTCCGGAGATCCAGCGCCCGCACGAACGAGAGAACGTGGTGTGGTCATTCGATGTGCATCCGACCTGCACCGGCATCCTTGCGGCTTCGGCGGGCGCACACAGTGAAGACCCATTCACCCTTGAGCCGCTGTACCTCCGTAGCACGGAGGAATTGTTCGATCACCCGAAGGCGGCGTTGTGACGCCCGCACGATCAATCGTGGTCCGGGCGGCGAGTGTCCGGGATCTCAAGGCTATCTGGGAGATCGAGGAAGCGTCTTATGCGGCGCCGTGGCCCAAAGAGACCTTTTTCGTTGACATTACGTTCAATGCAGATGCGAAATACTTTGTCGCCATGGTCGACAAACGCATCGTCGGATTCATCGGCGGCTGGTTCAAGGAAGGAAAGCTGCACATCGTCAATGTCGCCACGCACCCTTCCTCTCGCGGATGCGGTGTGGCCAAGCAGCTTGTTCTGTTTCTGCTTGCCCTGGCACGGGATCTCAAGATGGAGAGCGTATTCCTTGAAGTCCGGAGGTCCAATGTTGCAGCTGAGAAGCTCTATGAGGGACTGGGTTTTGGAGTGACGGGCCTGCGACCGATGTACTATCCCGACAACATGGAAGATGGTCTGCTCATGACAAAGGAGCTGCGCAGTGCGCATACTGGGGATTGAGACGTCCTGCGACGATACGGCTGCAGCTGTTGTAGACGATACCGGGCTGGTCCTGTCGTCGGTCATCTCGAGTCAGGATTCGTTCCATCGGAAGTATGACGGCATTGTTCCGGAAATTGCCTCTCGCAGACATACGGCGACGATTATCGCGTCCGTCGATGAGGCTCTTGTTCAGGCAGGCATGCGGATCAGGGACGTGGACGCGATTGCCGTCACCTACGGGCCTGGGTTGATCGGTTCTCTTCTCGTAGGCGTGGAAACGGCAAAGGGCCTTGCATATGCGAGTGGAAAACCTCTGATCCCGGTGAATCATCTGGAGGGCCACGTGATGGCGTCGTTCCTTCATGATCCGGGAAGTGATCTGCAGCCGCTGTCGGGCGACGATTTTCCGTTGCTCGCACTGATTGTGTCGGGAGGCCACACGGAGTTGGTCTATGCCGACCGCTGGCTCCAGTATCGAGTTCTAGGAGCCACGCGCGACGATGCGGCAGGGGAGACGCTGGACAAGTTCGCCAAGTATCTGGGACTCGGGTACCCCGGTGGCCCCGCGATCCAGAAGATTGGTGCAACCGGGGACCCCTCCTACCATTCCTTTCCGAGAGTGATGTTCAGCCGGGCAGGGTATGAGTTCAGTTTCAGCGGCCTGAAGACTGCCGGTATCAACTACGTGAAGTCGCTGACATCAGAGGAACTCGAAGCGCATCTCCCCGACGTCGTGGCAAGTTTTGAGTCTGCAGTTGTCGGTGATCTTGCAGGCAAGTCGCTGCGGGCGGCCCGTGAGCTCTCTCCGCGTACCCTCACCGTCGTAGGCGGTGTTGCCGCAAACAGGCGGTTGAGGGACAGCTTCGCCAAGGCTGGGGACCTCCGGGTCTACTTTCCACCCATGAAGTATTGCACCGACAATGGCGCTATGATTGCCTACGCCGGGATACGGCGGGTCATGGTGGGCGAACGGGCCGCCATCGATCTTGATGCATGCTCCTCGCTGGGAATAGAGGACAGTTCGCTGAACACCTGACGGAAGGCAGCGGCATACCGGGCCGGATGCCACAGCGTCCACGCAATTGCGCCAGGGACTAGGTTGCAGACAATGGACTTGGAGTGCACGACATACGTTCGAAACGGAGGCGGAAAATGGACATTCGCGAAGAAGGGAAACCATTCAGCGCGAAAGGAACGAACGGCGTTGGTTGTCTCGTCATGCAGGGATTCACGGGGACCGTCGGGGGCATTCGCTACTATGCTGAGCAGCTTGCAGTGAAAGGGCTCTCCGTTGAGGCTCCGCGCCTGAGCGGTCATGGGACGAGGTGGCAGGACGCCAACAAGGTTCGGTACACAGACTGGATTCGCGACGCGGAACAGGCGTATCAGTCGCTGGCCAGTCGGTGCAAGAAGATCTTCGTCACCGGATTCTCGATGGGTGGAACACTCATTCTGTATCTTGCGGAGCACCATCCAGAGATTGCGGGCCTTATCCCCGTCAACGCGCCTGTCTTCATGACCGACAAGCGTGTGCCTTTTCTGCCTGTTATCAAGCACCTGATAGCATCGACGCCGGCCATTGCGTCTGACGTCATGGAGCCCGGTGTCGTCGAACCCGCATACGACAGAACGCCGACCACTGGTGCTCATGAGATGGTGAAGCTGCTCGGAGTCACCCGCAGGGACCTGGGACTCATTGTCCAGCCGCTACTTGTCATGCGCTCGATGCATGATCATGTCGTTCCCCACGAGTGTGCCCCGTTTATCCTGGAGCACACCGCTTCCACAGACAAGGAGATGGTCGTTTTCGAGAGATCAGCCCATGTCGTGACCATGGACTATGACAGGGATGGCGTTGTCGACAGCGCCTGGAAATTCATCCAGCGGCTCTCGCACTGAAGGTAAGTCTGCGAAGAAAGAACCGCTAACGAAAAGAGGCGGATGGCTTGTGAGCCATCCGCCTTATCGTTGAGTTCAACAAGCACATGGTAGACCCGGCGGATCCTGGCTGGAACCTTCTACTCGCAGAATTGTCCAGACTCAGCAAGATTGTTGAACAATCCGCGAACGACAACAACCGTGAGTCCTCAGATACTACGGCACCAGAACCTGGGGAGAGATGACCACACCCACAATCAGGGGGATATCCTCCCGATGTTCACTACCCAAGTCTCTAGAACCAATACTCGATTACTACAGTCATCTCATCGGAGTATATGATCTAGGCTTCTCGAAGAAGGACTTCCGAGTCCTCGCCCGCTCCGGCGAGGATTGTTCTGATGGCCGGGAAGCCAAGGATGGACGGCGAAGCCTGCGTCGGGTCCTTGGTAGTGACCGAAAGAGACGTCGGAAGTGCGTCCGTTGGACATTGTGACCCCCCCCGGAAAGTTCATGGCATGCTTCGAATCTAGCTGCTAGAAGAACCGGATCCAATCTGCGATTCCTTGAGTCGCTGACTCCTGCTCGTCACCCTGGATCTGAGCCTCGATTCGTGACGTGCCGTACCTTGTACCGTCTATGCTTGCAGGAAGTAGTCTAGCGTGTAACATAGTAAGTAGCAGTTACAACCTGTCGAGGCTAGAATCACATTGGCCTCGTCATAGATGGAGGGACTTGTGCCAGAGATCAGAAGGTTTGACCAGATTACTCTCGGTTGTGCCAATGCCACAAATGAGGCCACCCAGTTTCCGCAACTCTTGCTGGACGGGTATCTTGACTCACACGGTCTGGGGAAGGAACTGCTGGAGGGGCACAGGTTCTTGGTTCTTGGACCCAAGGGCTCGGGAAAGACCGCCGTCGCAGAACACCTTCGGTTGGTGGCAGACTCGGATCCATCGTCGACATTTGTGACGCTCTGCAACCTCGGGGATTTCCCGTATTCGGACTTTCGGAGCAAGTTGGGGAGCGAAGTAGCCCAGGAGCGCTATCCGGGTGGCTGGTCTTGGCTGCTGCTGGGGACAATGCTTAGCTCATTTGCGCGTGACGCTGGCGGCCAGAACAGCGATGACGGTCTTTTCCAGGAAGTCACCGGGGCTCTCGCACGCACCGGCCTCTTTGCGGAGAATAGTGACGGGCGGAAGTCAGGGAGCCCAAGGGGGTTGCGTCTGAAACTGGCCGGCACCGTTGCACTGGGCATTGGGGCAGCTCTGGAGTTCGCACTGGAGCCAGGTGCGGAATTGCCGACGCTCCGTTTGGCTATGCTGAAGAATGCTACGAAGGGATTCCGGAGTGAGTCGCGCCATCTTCTGATACTCGACGGACTAGATGATGTCCTTTCTCAACCAGAAGTGAGATATGACGCGCTTGCTGGATTACTCTATGCTGTAGGTGACCTCAACTACGCGTTCCGTACGGCCGAGACACCTGCGAAGATCATACTTCTATGTCGCACAGAGCTTTTTGACAGACTGCCTAGTGCCAACAAGAACAAGATGAGGATGGATGATGCAGTTGTGCTTGACTGGTACGATAACCCTGCCAGGGGAGAGCGCTGCCGTCTCGGTGATCTCGTAAACCTTAGAACAAGGATGTCAGATCCGCGCGTTGATGACGTTTTCAGGAGCTTCCTTCCAAAGTCCTTGGGTGGCAAACCAATGCTTCAGTGGCTCTTGGATCTGACTCGATGCACTCCTCGTGACTTCATACAATTGTTGACGTGCATTCAGGGCAAATCGGGCAACCGAGAGGGCCTTCTGCCTGAAGATGTGGTAATAGCAGGGGTTCGGGAGTACTCACGGAGCTACTTCATGCCCGAGATTCGCGACGAACTCGCAGGGTATGTCCAGCCTGCCCAAATAGAGTCTGTTTTCAGGCTCTTCTCGTCACTGCGGAACTGGCATTTCACATACTCCGAACTGAAGGATCTTGCGATACGAGAACAACTCGACAGCCTCGACCTTGCATCCATCATGCAGACCCTGTTTGAATGCAGCGCTATCGGAAACAGTTTCCCGCGGGAGGACAAACCAGGGTATTTCGACATTCGCTACAAGTACCGGAACCCAACCTCCTCATTGAATCTGGCAAAGGGCGAGATTCAGCTGCACAAGGGACTGTGGAAGGGACTTGGCGTATCGTACTAGCGTGGACAAATGGTCTGCGCGCAGCACCATGGTGCACACCAAGGTCAGCACACTCAACGAGGGCATGGATCTGGCGGTGCGACGCGGCAACGAGACGAGTGTGAATAGTGCCGAGGCTTTCGCACTGGGCATCTTGCGTCGCCGGCGGGTTGAGCTGAACTGCTCTTGGGTGGATTATGAAGCATTGTACAGACATAGAAGTCACGTTTCGCCGGTATGCGGACCTAGGTGATTTCTGATTTCGGTTGGAGCCTCTTTGCCCACGAAGTAGTCGATACTCAGCAGGATTGTTGAGCAATCCGCGAACGACAGGGACCATGGGTCCTCAAGTACAGCAGTACCGGAACTGGGGGAAAGATAGCACCTTCCACGATCAGGGGGATATCCTCCCGATGTGTACTACCCAAGTCTCTAGAACCAGCACTATGTTAGTACTATCATCTCAGTGGAGTACACAGTCGGTGCTTCTCGAAGCGGTAACCCTGCGACCTAGGCACTGGACAGACTCGCGGTCTGCCGACGGCGAGAGTCTGGACGCAAGCGAGATTATCAGCTCTTTCCAGATGATCGTTCCGAAGTTGGACCATCCTGGACATCGTTCTCCTTCACAAGAGGGTGGTCCACATCAAGGCTGAAGTAATGACTCCAATACACCCTTCCGGTCTCATCCACGTACTTGGCTCGAAGACTGACGATTCCATGCACACCCGATTCCTTGAGGTGTTGCGCGATGTAGACGGGATTCATGAAGACCCTGCAGCTTCCTCCTGGCTGCAGGTCGCGCGGAAACCTGTCACTGTTCTGATGGGATACGGGGAAGACCATTGCCGTCTCTTTGTGACACAATGAGGGAAGACTCCCGAAAGACACGGTCAGAGTCCCCGTGTTCGCAGCCTGGACACTCAGTTCTTCGTCACTGAAGCATCCGTTGGAATCTGAGATCCAAACCCGCTGGACGGTCACGAGGACGTGCGACCTTGATTTCCTGAACTGGTCGACGGCTACCCAAGTAGCCATCACGGCGCCATAAAGAGCTATGCCATCTGTCCAAGTGATTTCCATGCCGCTGACCCCCTTTTAGAACATGCAGTCATCCCTTGCCAGCCTTCCGTCACGAAGTCCATAGCTTCAAGCACCTGCTGCAGAATAGCACTCAGGCGAAGCAGCAAATCCACGATCTGCCCCTGTCCGCACTCGTCCCCAGAATTGCCCTGATTGCCCTGATTGCAGGTTCCGTACAGTCGAAGTCCCTTCTTCACGACATCTTCAGATTGTTGGCTTCCCTGCGGCTGTCAGCTTCTTGTCCAGTTGAGCTCTCATGCGCTTGGATGTCGCCGGCTTCACATAGTAGAAGTCGAAGAGCCCGTCCAAGACATCAAGATTCCATTCGGCCTCACCAGGCTCGACCTCGATTATGGCTCCCGAGTTCGTGTCCTTGAGCGGATGCGCCGAGAAGTTGCCAATGACGCGGACTTGATCCAGCACCTCCCCCAAATAGGCTGGTATGCTTGGCGTGACCTCGTCAATCTGGTCACCCAAGTTCTTCTTCTTCGCTCCTCCTTCGTCAACGAGTACCGCCTGTAGGCATCGTCGGGAGAGAGCGGCACTGCCCTTTGGACTCAGAGACAGGATCTGAGCCGCCTCGTCGTAGTCTTCCTTGATCGCGGGCGGGACTTCTGGAGGAACAGGGTCCCTTAGTGAGCCCAAGGGGTAGATAACTGTGTCTCTTGAGATTCCCTGTGCCTCATGAATCAGGCTAATGACGACATTGCCACAGCTCGGACACTGGACCCAACGTATGGCATAGCCTGTGGGCGACCCAGCAGGACGATCGTAGAGTCGATCCAAATCCCCCACCGGGAACTGAACCACCACTCCGCAATGGGGGCATCGAGCCTTTCCATTTACCGAGAAATCAGACACTGTCTCCTCCTATTGATGTCACGAGATGGGGCGGCAACGTCATTTGGGACGTACTTCTTGAGTACATCCAGGTTGTCGCCAAAGTAGAGAGTGTTCCTCCAGTTGGCTGCATTGTCGCTATTCATTGCCTCTCCCGCTGCTATGCTACTAATTCATTGTATGCCGATGCGGGCGTATTGCCACTTGTGAGGAAGCCTCTTGGTTCCAACCCCGCGTACGTTAGTAGATTGTGCGAAAGCAGGGTGGCTCCACGTGTTTTCCGGGCGAGGGGCCCGAAGTGGTCTCCGTCTTGAATCATGATTGGCTATCTCCGCATAGCGGCGGTAGGATTCTCTCACAGAGTAGCTTTGGTTCGGAAGACATGCCGATCCAGGAAGGCCGACACTGGATGCGGTGACATTCCACATTTCTTGACATTGCCCGAGAACTAACCCGAACCTCTTATCTACGTATCTGGGACTGACCATGGGGGGTGTCTATAGCATCATTCCTACTCGCGTGGCTCGTTCGATCACCCAGCTCCTGTCTGACCTAAGTCTCTGCCGAACTTGACGGAGCTTCTGTGCGTGGCAATCGAGGCCAACCTGGCATCTCAGAGGTCCGTGGGTGCGAAGCAGATGGCACGACTCAAGGCCAGACTCGTGGAGCTGAGCACACGCCATCGGCAAATACTGGACAAGTCCCTTTCGGGAGTGTTTTCTGATTCAGACACCAAGAAGCTCCTCTCTGAGGCTGAGCAGGAGAGCGATAACCTCCAGAGCCAGATAGCTGCGGCCGAAAGCTCAGAGATAGTGCCTAAGGAAGTGGTCAAGAAGGGATTCGCAGTGCTTCAAGACATGGCGGCATTCTGGCAGAAGGTTGGCCTGACGACTAAGCAACAACTTCAAAGGTTCTTATTCCCGGAAGGAATTCCGTTTGGCGAGACGGGTTTTGGAGCCTGCAAGACCGCCTTCCGCATACAGTAGAAGGCGGTTATCTCAATGAGCGAAAACACAATGGTAGCGCCGAGGAGAATTGAACTCCTGTTTGGGGATTGAGAGCCCCCCGAACTAACCACTGTTCTACAGCGCCATACTTGGCTGAGGAAGATGGATTCGAACCATCATCGGTAGCTCCAGAGGCTACTGTCCTACCGTTGGACGATTCCCCAACACAACGGAGAGTATACCAAGAACTTGCCCTGAATCAAGATGCCTGGGCGTGAAATCGCCCGGAGGAGCTCAGGGATTGGTGTCTGTGGACTCTCCGATCTCGATCCCGTCCTGCGTCAGGAGTTCACGACCTTTCTCCTTGAGAGTCTCGGTCTGATCGCTGATTTCCTTGCCCAGTTCGAAAGCCTTGTCTTTCAGAAGCTTGCGCGTTTCTTCTCCACTCTGGGGGGCGAGAACCAACGCCACCAACGCTCCGACAATGCCACCGATCAGCAGTCCGCCTATGAACGATCCACAGTCATTGCGCTCACTCATGATTTCCTCCTCAGGAAGATGAACTTGAAAAACTTGTATGCCGACACGACACGTACAACCGTGCTCATCATTCTTGGCAGCAGCCCGCCGTCTCGGCCGGAAGCTGCCGCGGGCAATGCTCTCACAGCAGTATCGGCAGATGCGGTGAGCTTCGTCAGCTGTCTTGCCAGCCGGTCGAAGTGTTGCTCTGAGACCTGGGTCGACTGCATCAGCCTGACTGCCTCCGACTTCAGATCGTCAGCCTGTTTCCGCACGTCGACCATCGTAGCAGAAATGCTCTTTGAGAACTCCCCAAGCTTGCGTCCAAGGGCGAGGACGGCTATGGCTGCGGAGATCATGCCGAGAGCGATAACAATGTCCAGTACCCAGATTGCAGTCATGTTCACTGGCATCTGGTCACCTCCTGATCGAGTTTGCGTACAACAGTGGCTGTGGGGTTCAATCGCGTTGCAGCCCTGTGTGAAAGGATAGCGCCGGGGATCAGCATGACAAATCCGGTCGCGACAGGAAGTGCCATCGATAGACTCGCGCTCAGTCCTGCCAGAGATGAGAATCCATAACCGCCAAGCACTCCTGCCAGAAAGGCAACCAGCGGAACCCCATACATGATCGCGGAGGCCTTGAGAATGAGCGAATCGTCGAGCGACACTTCAACCAAGTCTCCTTGGGCAATATCAGAAGGAGCAGTCGCCCTGACGGTCGGGCTACTCTCTTTGCTGCCCACACAGAACTGGGCTAGAGCGCACGACACACATCCGTTCTGGGGCTGCAGTCGAACCATGACGACGTCTCCATGACGCGCGATAACCAATCCTCGATCAGTCTGCATAAGAATCCCACTCTCGTTCAAATGCCAAAAGGCCACCCCACAAGGTCGTGCCTTGACGAAGCTTTTGAACCTGCCTAAGCAGGTGGGAGCATAAAGTTCCCTGCTTCAAGAACACTGCGAAGCGCTCGTATCCACAGGGCATCTGCTTCCGAGTGATTTGTGTTGGCTCAAACCCGTCAAGTGGTTCACGGGCATCGCAGGGTGACACACCATTATTATACCTGAAAACACAGGAAAACCAACGCAAGCCCTCTACGCACGCCTGAATGCCGCCAGCTCTACTTCTGGACGGCACTGGCAAGGCAGGCGGCCACGTCCTCCAGTGCCACCGTCAACTGGGAACCTGACGTCAGGTCTTTCACCGTGCAGGTGCCTGCCGCAATCTCGTCTTCACCGAGGATGAGTGCCATGCGCGCTCCCCTCTTGGATGCTCGTGCCAGTTGTTTTCCAAACCCGTCCTGGCGCATGTCCAGATCCAGGGCCCAGCCCGTGTCGGCCAAGGTGTGCCTCAACTCGAAGGCGACAGCCGTGGCTGTGTTCGAGTGGACAATGTATGCTCGCGGGATTGCCAGTGAAGCAGTGAGCTCGGGGTAGCGCGCTGTCAGCACGGAAGTAAGGCGTTCAAGTCCAAGACCCCAGCCCACCGCAGGAGTAGCCGGTCCTCCCAGGTGACGAACGAGATAGTCGTAGCGGCCCCCTCCCAGGAGAGCGTTCTGCGCACCGAGATCCTCAGAGACGACCTCAAATACGGTCTTGGTGTAGTAGTCAAGGCCTCGGACCAGTCTGTGGTTGAGACGATAAGGAATCTTCAGAGCGTCGAGCGTAGACAGGAGGCGGTGAAAATGGTCCTCGCATTCTGCGCACAGATAGTCTGCGGACTTTGGCAGCGACTCCAGGAGTGACGGATCTTCGCGTTTGCAGTCGAGCACGCGGAGAGGGTTGTCGCTCATGCGTCTCTTGCAGTCTTCACACAGCTCGCTCTCATGCGCCGCCAGCGCAGCCCGGAGGGCATCCTTGTAGGCGGGTCGACAGTTGTCGTCGCCGATACTGTTGATATCGACGGACAGGTGTGACAGACCGAGTCTTGACAGCATCGTCATGACCATGTCGATGACCTCGGCATCCTGAACTGGCGATTGTTCGCCGATAGCCTCGACGCCGAAGCTGTGGAACTCGCGTTTGCGCCCACTCTGAGGCTGCTCATATCGGAAGAATGACCCCATATAGTAGAACTTGGCTGGAGAAGGCTGTAGATTCATCTGGTGTTCTATGTATGCCCGGCATGCTGCAGCCGTTCCTTCAGGGCGCAGGACGAGGTGGCGCCCCTTCTTGTCCGGAAAGGCATACATTTCCTTCTCGACGATATCGGTGCCTTGCCCAACCGACGTGGAGAAGAGCTCCTCCATCTCGATCGTTGGAGTGCGGATCTCCTCGTAGCCATAAGCTTTGGCAGTTGTGGCCATGGTTCTCTCCACATGCTGCCATAGAAGGACTTCGGGTGATGCTATGTCGCTGGTCCCCTTGACTGACTTGATCATGACGGTCCTCCAAACGTATATGTCAGTCAGTATACTTGGTGGGAGCGAAAAGAAAACCGACATGTTTGTGCAATGGCAGCTCGAAGCGGCCGCCGACTGCAACTCATGACGAACCACGGCGGGGTGGAAAGCATTGGGTTGCACGCGGACGGCAGGAGCGTACACTAAAAGGCTTGAGGCGTCTTCGGGGTGGTCCTGGTGACTCGATGCAGTCTCTTCACGGGAGAGTGGATGGCACACGTTCACGGCAAGGCTGGAGCAGCGACATATCGTAAGGGCGATCGGCTCATGTTCCGGGCTCTTGTTCCCATGCTGATGATGGGTATTCTGACATATTTCCTTTTCCGGTCAGGAGTCCAGACCACCGGCTTCGTTGGTGCTGGAGCAGGGTGTGCTGTCGTGGCTCTGGGGTTCTGGTGTGTGTGCGACGTATTTAGCCTGGAAGCTGCTGCCGACCGGTACTATGGTGGGGCGGGCGGCGAGTACGATGTCGGCGTTGTTCTCTCACGACTGCCACAGGAGTTCCACCTGTTCAACGGCGTCGGTTTCTATGCTGGCGACGTCGACCACATCGTCGTCGGTCCAACTGGGGTCTTCGTCGTCGAGACGAAGAACCATTCCGGCACCATCAGTCTGAGGGACGGGTGTCTATGCAGGAACGGCGAACCTCTATATCACGATTTCGTGCGCCAGGCTACAGCGGAAGCGATGTACGTGAAGGGACGCCTGAAATTACAGGTTCCGTGCCACGTTCGGCCTCTGGTCGTCTTTACCAGAGCGAAGGTTCGCGTTCAAACGGCAGTCGGGGGCGTGCGGGTTGTTGCTCTCTCCTCTCTCATCGACACCATCGTGGGTCGGGAGCTGTCTCTGTCACCCGAGGACATTCGACGGTATGCAGGACGCCTTGAGGGCCTCGACATCACCGTCGCCTCCCGACTGGCGCGGGAGCTGCGAGGAGCACTGAGGTTCAGCCGTGGCGTATTGCTTGCCGGGGTTGCCCATCCGGGTTTTGTCCGTATCGCCTTGAGAAGGCGTTCCCGCTAGTCAGGCGACACCGCGAAGACAAGGAGGTCCTTGAACAATGCAAGCTCCTCGCGGGCAGTTGCCCTTGTTCTCTGTGGGATGCTGAGCGAAACAGGTGTCTCGGCTGGTGGGCTGGTGAATGCTTGCAGACCGTCCAGACGGGCCAACACCATGATTCGTGCCATGTGAAAGGGTGATGAGACCATCAGGCAAGAAGTCAGGCCGTTCCCCTGCATGTAGCGCTTGAGGTTCGTGAGCGTGCGAGCCGTCGTGGTACCTGCGTTGTCGAATACCAGGGCGCTGCGAGGGACCCCCCGCTTTAGAGCGACAGCCCCCATGACGTCCGTTTCACTCAGATTCGACCCCGTGGGACCTCCGGACAGGAACAGCAACGGAGCGCGCCCTTCGCGATACAGCTGAACTGCCCACATGATGCGCGCTTCGAGCTCGGGTGATGGACTGTCTCCCCAGACCGCAGCCCCGAACAGACAAATCACGTCAGCCCGCTCAGACTGCTGTTTGTACCCATACAAGTCGATGCCCGCGTAGGTCAGAGCGAGAACGGCGCCTGCCGTACACATGAGTATGACGAGTATCCGGAGGAATCGTTTCACGCAAACAGTATAGGCTGGCACCTCGAGGCCTCAAGAAGTCGTGGTCCGAGGTTTTCTTGCAATGACGTGTGTGGGCAGTATACTGCAGACACCATGGAATCCACTGAGCGCTACGTTTCACTATACCGAAAGTACCGTCCCACCACGTTCGACGGCGTCATTGGTCAGGAGACAGTTGTACGCATTCTGAAAGGGTCTGTCGATACTGGCAGGACCTCCCATGCATACCTGTTTGCCGGTCCCAAGGGGACCGGGAAGACGACCGTTGCCCGCATTCTGGCCAAAGCCCTGAACTGTGACCGGGGACCGAACAGCCATCCGTGCATGGAGTGCGAGCATTGCAGAGCGATCACGTCTGGCACGGATATCGATGTCATCGAGATCGATGCTGCGAGCAACCGGACCATCGAGGACATCAGGGACTTGCGTGAGTCCAGCAGGTTCGTTCCCGCTCGCAGTCGCAAGAAGGTCTTCATCATCGATGAAGCCCATATGCTCACCGTCTTTGCGTTTAACGCACTTCTGAAGACGCTCGAGGAGCCGCCCGCCTACCTCGTGTTCATCCTGGCAACGACAGAACCTCAGAAACTGCCCGAGACGATCCTGTCCCGGTGTCAGCGGTTCGACTTCAAGCGGATTTCGGAAGCCGCCATGTTCCGATACCTTCAGGGCCTTCGGGACATTGAGGCTCCAAACATAACCGACGAAGCCCTTCACCAGATCGTTGCGCTGAGTGGGGGGTCGATGAGAGGCGCTATAGGCCTGGTCGACCAGTTCTCCGTGTTTGGAACCGAATCGGTGTCTGGCGCGACGGTGCTGGACCTGTTGGGACTGCCGACTGAAGAGAGCATTTCCTTGCTTGTCGAGGCTCTGCTCTCTCGCGATCCGAGGGTAGTCACCTCGGTTCTGGACCAGTTGGAACGAAGTGGAATAGAGCCTGCCGACTTGCTTGAAAGGACAATTGCTCTTATCAGCAGATACATTCTTGACAAAGTGACGCTGCGGCCTCCGATTCCAGACGGTGTCCCGACCGATCGGCTCAAGGCATTTCCGGACGCGGCTCTGGTGAGCTTGGCAGCGATCTTTGCACGAATCCAGCAGCAGTCGGCTTACCTGTCGGATCCGTACCCCCTTGTCCAGACGTTCTTGCTCGCAATCGCACTCGACCTGCCCATGGGTCTCGATCGTTCGCATGAAGAGTTCTCCCGTGGAGTGCAGTTCACAAGTAGTCAGGAGGCGCCCAGGCCTGCTGTCCGGCAGGTGGAGGCTGTACAGAACACCGTTGAGGTGTCCCGCGGTAGTCTTGACGAGACAGTTCCAGAATCCAGCAGCACGTTCGCAGATGAGCCTGCAGACCAGTGGGCGCACTTCAAGGCACTTGTCTCTGACGCCAGCAAGCCCATCGGGGTGATGCTGCAGGCGCTCGATGTCCGTGAAGTCAGGGTCGACCAGGGCGTCCTGCGGATTGTCCTCGGACCTAAGACCAAACTGTTCCGTACAATGCTCGAGCAGAGGCAGGAGGAAGTTCTTGTCCCAGCGGCGCGGTCCGCCTATGCAGTCGACCAAGTCAGGCTGGTCGAGGAGGGATCCCAGGAGCCTGCGGAGCAGGAAACCGTGGCAGAGGTTCCGGTGGACGACAAGCTGGAATTGCTCAAGAAGACGTTCGATGCGACGGAGTCGCTGTTTGGCTCCTGAGGTGATACGGGAGGAGCCATATGTACAACGTTAGCAATCTCATGAAGCAGGCCCAGAAGATGCAGGAAGATGCAGCACGCGCCGACCGGGAGCTGCTGGATCGCAGGATATCTGCGACTTCAGGCGGAGGCGCGGTCACTGCCGTGGTCAATGGCAAGAAAGACCTCATCGGTATCAGCATTCAGGCGGACTTCGATCTTGGTGACGCGGAGATGGCAGCAGATCTTGTCGTTGCGGCCGTGCGCGAAGCCCAGGCGGAGGCAGACCGTCAGGCCGACGAGATCATGAAGAAGGTCACGGCCGGCATGCCCCATATTCCCGGGCTCGGGTAAGCGGTGTTCCTGCCCAGGCGTTTCATCGAGGTTTCCGCCAGGCTGGGGAATTTGCCCGGCATTGGACCGAAGGCTGCTGACAGGCTTGTGTTTTATCTGCTCGATCAGCCCGAGGACGAAATACGTGCCCTGGCTGAAGCTCTCATGGCAGCGAAGCGCGAGATCACCTTCTGCAGACGGTGCGGCAATTTCGCGCAGGGCGACCTCTGTGAAGTGTGCCGGGATTCGTCGCGAGACGCAAAACTCCTGTGTATTGTCGAGGAGATACGGGACCTGTCTGCCATTGAGAAGACAGGGGCCTACAGGGGTCTCTATCATGTTCTGCACGGCCGGATCGACCCGCTGGCCCGTGTGGGACCTGGAGAACTGCAGCTCGACCGCCTTGTCGAACGCATAGGGTTAGACGATGTGCGCGAGGTCATCATTGCGACAAATCCCAACTTCAACGGTGACATCACTGCGATGTACATCGCGAAGTTGCTGGCCGCATCGGAAGTGCGCGTTACTCGCATTGCCACGGGTATTCCCAAGGGAAGTGACCTGGAGTTTGCTGACATATTCACGCTGACGCAGGCGCTCGAGAAAAGGACGGACGTCCAAGCCTGAACTCTCACGTTGATTGTATATCGAGTTCTTGAGAAGAAAAGTATGAAAGAAATCTATTTCTCATGCAGCTTCTTATAGATTTGATTTGGTGGTTGGGTTAAGTAACGAATATCAGTAAGATACCTACATAGAGGAGTACCTTGAAAGTGAACATATGTTTCACTATCGATTACAAGCAAGGTAAAAAGCTATTTTCGGGAGGCAATATGTGAGCGAAATGCCACGACTAAAGATAGGTGATTTGGAGGCTCGTGTACCGATTATTCAGGGGGGTATGGGTGTAGGCGTTTCTTTATCGGGTTTAGCTTCAGCCGTTGCAAATGAGGGAGCTATTGGAGTTATTTCTTCTGCAGGAATCGGTATGTCAGAGTCGGACTTTGCCAAAAACTTCAGAGAAGCAAACGCAAGAGCCCTTAGAAAAGAAATAAGAAAAGCAAAAGAGATGACGAAAGGCATCATCGGTGTAAACATAATGGTGGCCCTTTCAGATTATGATGATCACGTGGATATTTCAGTGGAGGAGGGTGCTGATCTCATTATTTCAGGAGCGGGGCTTCCTCTAAAAATGCCGGAGAAAATCTTGCAGGGTAAGATTGGAAAGAATAGTACGAAATTTGTTCCTATCGTTTCCTCAGGAAGGGCTGCAGAACTTATCTTCAGATATTGGGCGAAGCAGTATGGGTTAGTACCAGATGCAGTAGTTGTTGAAGGCCCGATGGCTGGTGGGCACCTTGGATTCAAGAAGGAAGGAATTGATGACCCCGATTATGCCTTAGAAAGGATAATTCCCGATGTTATTTCCGTAATGAGAATCTACGAACAACGTTACGGGGAAAGCATTCCTGTAATTGCTGCAGGTGGCATATTTACTGGAGCCGACATTTACAGGTTTCTTCAGTTAGGAGCAAGTGGAGTTCAGATGGCAACAAGGTTTGTAGGAACTTACGAGTGCGATGCTTCAATGGAGTTTAAGGAGGCTTACGTAAGAAGCAAAAAGGAAGATATTATCATAATAGATAGTCCTGTTGGAATGCCAGGACGAGCGATCAGGAATAAGTTCTTAGATGACGTAAACCAAGGAATCAGGAGACCAATCAAGTGTCCCTGGAAATGTTTGAAGCCGTGTGATTATGCCAATTCCCCTTATTGCATTGCACTTGCATTAACTAACGCCAAGAGAGGATATTTTGAGAATGGTTTTGCTTTTGCTGGTGCAAACGCCTATCGTGTAAAGAAGATAATTTCCGTGAAGGCACTTATCGAAGCTTTACAGAAAGAATATAGAGATGTATCGTGCGATGAATTCTATGAATCCTCTTGATGTTCTATGATCGATATTCCCCGCAATTACACGCTCTCTGGAATTCCAGGGAAGTGGTTGATGAAGAGAACAAGAAAATGGAATTGAGCAAGGGGGTTGTGTTTGAAGATGAACACGAATGAACGCAAGCTATGCAAAGAGGACATAGAGAGAATACTCCCTCAAAGAGAGCCATTCCTCTTTGTCGATGAGATAACTGACGTTGTGCCCGGAGAAAGCGTGACAGGCAAGAAAACTTTTACTGGAAAGGAGGATTTTTTCAAGGGACATTTTCCGCAGATGCCAATTCTTCCTGGCGTTATTGTGGTGGAACTTGCTGCGCAGGTATCTGCATTTATGATACTTACTGTTCCAAAGTATAGAAGCCTATTTGGCTTTTTTGCCGGAGTGGACAAGTTCAGGTTTTTTAAGAAGGTGGTTCCTGAACAGACTCTCATTGTAAAATCAAGGCTCATTTCTTTTAGGCATAACGTTGCAAGAAGTGAGTGCAAGATCTATTCTGGTGATTCTCTCGTAGCACAAGGTGTTATTGCTGCGGTTTTTGTTGACAATGGGACTCTTTAGTGTAGGAGTTTTTTGATGGTAGGAATCGTTGGTCTGGGTAGTTATGTTCCTGAACAGGTTGTTACCAATGCTGATCTTGAGAAACTTCTCGACACGACTGATGGATGGATAAGGAGCAGGTCAGGAATTACGGAAAGACGTTTTGCGAGAAAAGACCAGGCAACGAGTGACCTCGCACAAATTGCTGCTGAAAGGGCGCTGGAAGATGCACATCTGTCTCCCAATGACGTTGATTTGATCATTGTTGGAACAAATTCTCCTGACATGCATTATCCTGCTACAGCTTGCCTGCTGCAAGAGATGATTGGAGCAAAAAATGCAGCTGCTTTTGACCTTCAGGCAGGTTGTCCAGGCTGGATATATGCAGTTACTGCTGGAGCTCAATTCATTCAATCAGGCATGTACAAAAATGTTCTTGTCGTCGGAGCTGACGTTATCACCAGGATGATGGATAATACAGATAGAGGAACGTATGTTCTGTTTGGTGACGGAGCAGGCGCTACTGTACTGAGCACCGTCGAACATGGTGGTTTCATTTCATTTGAACTGTTTGCTGATGGCTCTCTTGCGCAGTACCTCACGTTACCTGCTGGCGGTTCGAGGAAACCGTTTAGCAAAGAAGTACTGAAAGAACGAAGTTACTTCACTAAGATGGATGGTCAGGCAGTATTTAGATTTTCTGTCCGTGAGATCTCGCGTATCGCAAAGAAGGTTCTCGACAAGGCAAAGGTCCCCCTTGAGCGTGTCGATTGGTTCATACCTCACCAGGCAAACCTCAGAATCATTCAGTCTGGAGCTCAAGAACTGGGCATACCTATGGAAAAGGTCGTGGTCACTATTGATAAGTATGGCAATTCCTCTGCTGCTTCTATCCCTGTTGCGCTTGACAAGATCTATCAAGAAGGAAAGCTGAAAAATGGCGACAACGTGCTTATGGTTTCTTTTGGCGCTGGAATGACTTCCGGTGCCATTATTATGGAGTGGTCCAGATGAAAGCGTTTGCTTTTCCAGGGCAAGGTTCTCAGTACAGAGCGATGATTGGCGGTTTGTCAAACCAGGTGCAACAATTCTTCTGCCAAGGTCTGATAAGGCGTTTTCCAGTTGAGACATTTCCGCGGGCGGTTAGTGAGCAGGTGGATTGCATGATCCAGATGTTCCTGCGTCACCGTCAGGAAACTCATGTAGTTCGGAAAAAACTGACGTAACAGCCCATTCGTGGTTTCATTGGCAGGCCCTTGCCACGGACTATGCGGGTGAGCGAAGGATACCGGTACTTTCTCCAGCTGTTATGGCCTTATGGGGCGCAAATTCTTTGCCGTTGTCTGCCGTCAACGTATGACAGGGCGACCCCCTTAAGTCGTTGCACATTGATTCCTTCAGGGTTTCTGCTCGGTGATCATCAAACTTCTTTCCAACCAGGAATCCTGTTTTTCTATCGACCAACGTCATAAAGCACCCAGTCCGCCATTTTCCAGCAACTGTATCGCTTTCCTAGTCGCCGATGCAACTTCCGTCAGGTGTTTCGGTTGGCCGCCAGACATATTCGTTGCTTACCCGGTCGTCAGTGTCAACATCGATCAGATCATGGCTGGTTCATTATTGAGGTTGAAGTGTATTGAGAAGTACAATCGACTGCTGGAGATCGAGGACGATCGCGGCGGAACTGCCCGGTTTGCGGGCACGACCGTTTCTGCTGGCAAAGCCAACGTCAGCAGGTAGTGACGCGGTTTTCGGGGGTTTGACAAGCATTCGTTTTAGCTTTATACTCAAAGACTGATTTACATTCATCCTTAATGCAGAGGAGTCAACATGGTGGACATGGATAAACACGTTGGAACAGAAACCACAGGTGAAACGGACGGACTCTTTGACATGAAGAACCTGCTTGAAACAGTCGAACAACCGATAGTTCCGGCTGTCGATGCGGCAGAGGAAAAGACTCCAGAAAATGTGGCCGCACCAGAGAAGGCCGAAACCGAGACCGAACAGGTCAAGGCTGCAGGTGACGAGACCAAGGCGTCCGAGCTCGAGGCAGCCCTTGTCGCAGACTTGTCGCCCAAGGCCGGATACGCGCCACGCCTGCTGCGGCGTGGGGACGTCATTGACGTCTCCGTCGTCAAGCTTGAGCGTGACGGAGTCATGGTCAATGCTGGCGGAAAGGGAGACTACTATATCCCGCTCAACCGCTTGACTATGCGTACCGATGTAGCTGTCGGCGAAATCGCGCATGTTGGCGAAACGATGAAAGTAGCCGTCGTCAAGGAAGAGGATGAACAAGGTACGGCAGTCCTCTCCAAGCTGAAGGCTGATCAGGAAGAGGTCTGGACCGATGTCGAGAAGTACTTCGAGGAGCAGACGATCGTCACTGCCAAAGTCACCAAGGCCATCAAGGGCGGTCTGCTTGTTGACATCGGTGTGCCCTGTTTTCTGCCTCAATCACAGGTCGCCAGCGACTACCGCAACAACTTGCCTTCACTGGTTGGCCAGGACATTCCTGTCAAGGTCACTGAGTTCGACAAGAAACTTCGCCGGATCATCGCTTCTCATCGTGCAGCGATGCAGGTTATCCGCCAGAAGCAGAAGAAAGAATTCTTCACAAAGATCCAGCCGGGAGATATCTATGAAGGCACTGTCAACGGTATCGCCGAGTTTGGGGCGTTCGTGGACATCGGGTATGGGGTTGAAGGCCTGGTCCATCTCTCAGAGCTGACTTATGGTCGCCGCCGTCCTGTCGAGGAGGTCGTCCAGAAGAAAGACAAGGTCAAGGTCAAGGTTCTCAAGGTCGACCCGGAGACCGGAAAGGTCTCCTTGAGCATCAAGCAGACGAAGCCACATCCTTGGGAAACCATCGAGGAAGACTATCCAATCGGCATGACCCTCGAGGGGGCAGTGATTCGCATCCTGACCTTTGGAGCAATCATCGAGCTCTCGGAAGGTGTTACCGGTCTCCTGCACATATCACAGATCTCCAACGACAAGATTCGTAAGGTCGAGGATGTGCTGAATGTGGGAGATGTTGTCAAGGTTCGTGTGCTCGAGGTCCTGAAGGAAGAACGCAAGGTCAAGCTGAGCATGAAGGGTGTGGAAGGCAACGAGAGCGTGTTCGGACGTGAGCCCGGACAGGAGACGCCGCAGGTGGAGCCCGGTTCGGATACGGATGCAACCGATAGCACCTCTGTCGAGTTCGAAGTCGTCGAGCCCAGGGCTGTCGACACTGCAACCCCCGCCGTTGAGAACGTCGAGCCTGAAGTTGTCGAGTCCACAGTCGTGGCGACTGAAGCTCCAACCGTTGAGGATGTCGAGCCCGAAGTCGTCGAGACTGCAGCCCCCGCCGTTGAGAACGTCGAGAGCGCTGCAGCCGAACCCGTGTCGACCGAAGAGGTTGTCCAGCACGAAGAGACAGAAGGGCCTGCAGAGGCCTAACTGGCGAATCATGCCTGTTGGCGTGCTTCTCCAGAAGAACACTTCCAGATAGGTTCAGATTGACGGGGTGGCAGTACCACACAGAGATGCGTGGGCAACTGTGCCCCGTCCTTTTTTCTAGTCCGGGGATCAGAAGTTGCTGATGATTGTTTCTTGGCACTGGTCTGAGGGCTGCGGTGGCGATACAATGAACGCTGGCAACAGGAGGATGCAGTCATGACAGCATTTCTGTTTCCCGGGCAAGGTTCGCAATACGTAGGAATGGCAGGCCACGTAGTCGACCCGATGTCGGCTCGCAGGCTGTTTGAACGGGCAAGCGACGTGCTCGGTCTTGACCTATGGGACCTCGTCGAGGCAGGTGACGAGGCGGCGCTGACTCGCACCGAGAACACCCAGCCTGCCCTCTTTGCGACTGAGATGGCATGGGTCGAGGCACTCGCGAGCAGGGGTATGCTCTGCGATGTTGCTGCCGGTCACAGCCTGGGAGAGTTCAGTGCACTGTGTTGTGCGGGCGTTTTCACGTTTGAGGACGGCATTCGACTCGTGCGACGTCGTGGAGAGATCATGGCAAGAGCTGCATCTTGTTCACCGGGTACGATGGCCGCCATCGTAGGATTGGACGACAACGATTTGCAGAGCGTTCTTGCCGAAGGGCGTCGGTCCGGAATCGTGGAAGCCGCCAACTACAATGCTTCCGACCAGACGGTCGTGTCTGGCGAGATGGCTGCTGTGGACCGCGTCATAGGGGCCGTGAAGGCGATCGGTAGAGGACGCGCGATCAAACTACGTGTGAGTGCCCCCTTTCATTCGTCCATCATGGCTGACGGTGCGACCGAGTTTGGGGCGGTCCTGCATGATGTCGCGTTTTTCCGGCCTCATTTTCCCGTTGTGAACAATGTGGCAGGACTATCGGAAGATGACCCCGAGGCAATCAGGGAGTGCCTTGTTGCGCAGTTCAGGAGCCCGGTGCAGTGGGTGCGCACGATGGAGACACTCCAGAGAATGGGGGCGAGCGAGTACCTGGAAGTCGGGCCGAAGGGTGTGCTCACGGCGCTTGGTCGGAAGGCGGTTCCTGGAGGAAACGTCAGGGCCGTGGAGGAGGAGAAATGGCAATGACGCTGGAAGGAAGGACGGCCCTGGTCACGGGTGGGTCGCGAGGCATCGGCAGAGGCATTGCTCTTGAGCTGGCTATGCAGGGAGCCAATATTGTCATCGATTTTCGCCAGAACCGCGTGGCGGCAGAAGAAGTCGTCGCAGCCGTCACCGCGATGGGTCGGGTCTGCGAAGCAGTCCAGGCAGACGTCGGGGACGTCGCTCAGGCCGACAGCCTGGTTGCGCGGAGTATCATTTTGACGGGTTCGCTGGACATTCTGGTCAGCAACGCCGGTATCACCCGGGACGCCTTGCTGGTCCGGATGACGGACGAGAAGTGGAACGACGTGCTGCGAACGAATCTCACTGGCGCATTCAACGTAACGCGGGCAGCTGCCCGCCATATGATGCGTCAGAAATCCGGGCGCATCGTGCTGATCTCGTCGGTAGTCGGGCTGGGAGGGAACACTGGGCAAGCCAACTACGCGGCGAGCAAGGCAGGCGTTATCGCTCTTGCGAAGACGGCGGCGAAGGAGCTGGGGTCACGCGGGGTCACCGTCAATGTTGTTGCGCCTGGATTTGTGGAGACAGACATGACGAGCTCGCTTGACATAGGGGTCGTATCCTCGTATCTTGCTAGTATTCCGCTTAGGCGGGCCGGAACGCCGAGCGACGTTGCCAAAGCTGTGGCGTTCCTTGCAAGTGAAGACGCTTCGTACATTACCGGCCAAGTGCTCGCGGTCGACGGAGGATTGTCTCTCTGAAGCGCTTGGATATTCTTCTATCAGGAGGAGTCTGATGACCAAGGAAGAAATCCGCTCGAAGGTAGTAGAGATTGCCAAGGAAAAGCTGGGTGTCGAAGAGTCTCGCATTACGGATGAGGCTCAGTATGTGAAGGATCTTGGTGCCGATTCTCTGGCATTGGTCGACATTACAATGGCGCTGGAAGACGCTTTTGGAACATCTATTCCAGACGAGGACATCGAGAGGATTGCGTCCGTAGGGCAGACAGTCGACTACGTGATGTCCCACATTGCCTGACGCTGCAGGAGACAGGATTTCCATGGAGCGGACCCGTGTCGTCATAACGGGGCTTGGTATTGTGTCGCCGATTGGAAACAACATCCCTGCGTTTGAGGCGGGACTCGCGGCCGGCGTCTCAGGTGTGGGGCCGATCACCCGGTTCGATGCAAGCGCCATCAGTTGTCGTATCGCAGGCGAAGTAAAGGGCTTCAATCCGGAGGACTACTTCGAAAAGCGTGACGTTGCACGTACCGACCGCGTACAGCAGCTGGCGCTTGCAGCTGCGCAGGAAGCCATACTGGACTCACGGCTGGATCTGCAGACTGAGGACAGGGAACGAATCGCCGTCTACGTCACGAGCGGCATAGGTGGTGAGGAGTCCTGGGAAGGAGAAGTGCTGCAGGTCGCCGTCAAGGGACCTTCGCGTATTTCCCCGTTTCTCGTTCCGAAGATGCTGGTGGACTCGATTCCGAGCACCATAGCTCAGCGGTTCAAGCTCTATGGAGGGACCAGCTCAGTCGTCAGTGCATGCGCGAGTGGTACCCAGATGCTTGGGGAGGCTCTAGAGGCTATTCGGCGAGGCGACGCAGACGTCATCGTGACGGGGGCGTCCGATGCGGCGGTGACAATGACCAGCGTCGGAGCTTTTGCCAACATGCGCGCACTTTCTACGCGGAATGATGATCCTGGACATGCTTCCCGGCCCTTCGACAAGGAACGCGATGGATTCGTCATGGGCGAAGGCGCAGGAATACTGATTCTGGAACAGCTCGGCCATGCGCTTGCCAGGGGGGCACACATTTATGGCGAGATCCTGTCTCAGGCAGTAACATCAGATGCGTACCATATGACGTCGCCCGATCCTGAGGCGAGACAGATCGTGCGGGCCATGCGTACCGCCATCGAGCGTGCAGGACTCACTCCACTCGATATCGACTACGTCAATGCACACGGGACGTCGACCCCGGCAAACGATCGGACGGAGTCATTTGCGTTGCAGACGCTTTTTGGAAGCCGAGCTCGACTTGTTCCTGTGAGCTCCACAAAGTCTATGACCGGTCACCTGCTGGGTGCTGCCGGCGCCGTAGAGACCGTAGCTTGCATGTTGACCATCAAGAACAGACTGATCTATCCCACCATCAACTATGCGACGTTCGACCCCGAGTGCCCGTTGGACTATGTCCCGAACGTTGCACGTTCATCCGATGTCCAGTATATCCTCAAGAGTTCGTTCGGGTTCGGCGGTCACAACGTCTGTATTGTTCTGGGGCGCTACGCAGGGTAGCAGATATTGCTGTCTGGCGATCAAGAGGCCCCGTCAACATCCCGTTGACGGGGCCTCTTGGCAACTTATGGGGTAGCAGACTACTCTTCGACGACGATGACGCCGACGGGGCATGATTCGGCGGCTTCCTTGCAGCAACCGGCAGCGCCACAATCGGCACCCGGGATGACCTCAGCCTTACCGGTCTCATCATTAAGCCTAAAAATGGCATCGCACAGGGCAACGCAAGCGCCACACCCGATGCAAGCCTCTTGATCGATCGAAACCTTCATGGTTCCTCCTTTGGCATAGATGCTGTGTTTCTATTCTACTGGCTAACAGCAGGGTGTCAATTTGCCTTGGCTAGTCTGTGGTTCGCACCAGATCGACAATGAATGCGATTGCTTCTGAAGAGGGAGTGGCTTTCTTGTCCGTCTTGTTGTTGCGGAGAGTGACCTCGAAATTGCCAGTCTTGAGGAAAGAATTGCCGACGACGACCTGGATCGGGAAACCCATGAGGTCAGCATCGTTGAACTTGACGCCTGCCGACTCGCCTCGGTCGTCAAGAATGACGTCAATCCCAGCTTTCTCGAGTCCTTCGTAGAGCTCAAGCGCAGCCTGCCAGACCGCATCGTCGCCCTTGTTGAGAGGAACGACAACGACCTGGAAGGGGGCGACGGACATCGGCCAGACGATACCCTTGTCGTCGTGATGCTGCTCGATGATGGCGGCCAGCGTGCGCCCGATGCCAATGCCGTAGCACCCCATGAAATACGGCTTCTCGCTGCCATCTTCATCGACATAGTTGGCATGAAGAGGAACAGAGTACTTCGTACCGAGCTTGAACGTATGACCGACCTCGATACCTGTGGCCGTATGCAGTGGATGGCCACACACGGGGCAAAGGTCCCCTGCCCGGACGGTCCTTATGTCTGCCACGATGGTCGAGTCAAAGTCCCGCCCAAAGAAGGCATTCCTGATGTGGAACCCATCTTTGCCGGCTCCGACGGTGTAGGCGGTGTCCCGAAGAACCATCTCGTCGACAACGACGGGCACTGCTGACTGCATGGGCCCGACTGAACCTGGGTGAACGCCAAGGATGTTCAGTACTTCCTCGTCGGTCGCCAGTCGACCCTCGCGGGCGTGCACGGCTTTCATGAGCTTGACTTCGTTGATATCGTCGTCTCCCCGCACCACGAGGAGCCAAGGTTTGTCGTCAGCGATATAGAGGATGGATTTGAGGACAGTGCCTGGATCGACGGCAAAGAAGTGCGCAACCTCGTCGATGGAGTGGATGCCAGGCGTGGCTATGCTTTCCGGCGCGGGCGGAGTATCCGTAACATTCTCAGGACTCGTTGCAGGGCGCGCCTTCGAGAGTTCGAGGTTGGCAGCATAGCCGCAGTTGTCGCATGCGGCGTAGGCACACTCTCCGTTGTCTGCCTGGACCGTGAACTCGTGCGACGACGAACCGCCGATGGCACCAGAATCTGCCTGGATAGGGCGGAACGTAAGTCCCACACGGCGGAAAATGTTGTTGTATGCCTCAAACATGAGGGTGTAGTTTGGCTCGATGGAGGCCTCGTCGCGATCGAAGCTGTAGGCGTCCATCATTGTGAATTCACGGCTTCGAATAAGGCCGTACCTGGGGCGAATCTCATCCCGATACTTGTTGGTGATGTGGTACAGATTGAACGGCAGTTCCTTGTAGGAATGACGCTCACTGCCGACGACAGATGTGACCAGTTCCTCATGCGTTGGCCCCAGGCAGAACGATCGGCCCTTCCTGTCAGTCAACTTGAACATTTCATCGCCGTACAGATCCCAACGGCCGGTCGCCTGCCAGGGTTCAGCGGGCATCAACAGAGGCATCAGGATTTCCTGGGCGCCATGGCTATCCATCTCCTGGCGCACAATTTCCTCTATGCGCTGCTTGACGCGCAGGCCGAGATTGAGATAGGTGTAGATGCCAGAAGCCGATTTGCGAAGCAGGCCGGCGCGAAGCATGAGTTGGCCGCTTATGGTCTCGGCGTCCTGGGGAACTTCACGCAGACGCGGTGCAAAGACTTTGCTCAGATACAAGGTTTCCTCCTGATGGCACAGACGAGCATGTATATTATAGATGCAGGGTTGGTTTTGCAAGGGAGTCGATTGCTGCTACTATGAACAGATACAGGGATCGGAAGGGGCAGACCCTGGACGTTGACGGAAGCAGGGGGAGACGCACAGCGCCAAGGAAGACCAGTGTTCGTCAAGGCCACCGGGAACGGCGAGCGTGAACTCTGATTGTGTCCGGGCCTGCTCTCAGACATAGTTCGCAGGAGGGAAACCATGTACTTGGTCATCGCAGGAAACATCGGTGCAGGGAAGACGTCGCTAGCTCAGATGATCTCGCGTGAGCTTGGTTTTTCTGTCTACTTCGAAGCGTTCGGCGACAACCCGTTCCTGCCCAGCTACTACCAGGATATGCGGCGTTGGGCATTTGCAACGCAGATCAGCTTCCTGGCTCTTCGTTATGAGCAAATTCTGAACCACGTCCTGATGAGCGATGTCCCTGCCATCCTTGACCGTTCCATCTATGAGGATCGTGAGATCTTCGCCAAGGCACTTGTGCGCGACGGACTCCTGTCGCCGGACGAGTGGAATACCTATGACAAGCTGTATCAGCTCATGGTACGTCGGCTTCCCAACCCCAACCTGCTCGTGTATCTTCGCCGGGACGTCCCGACGCTGCTGGCCAACATCCGCAAACGCAATCGTAGCATTGAGAACATCAGCGGAGATTACCTGGAGGGGCTGAACAAGCAGTACGAGGAGTTCTACGGGGGCTGGCATTATCCCAAGGTCGTGTTCGAGGAGGATATTTTTGACCATGCCGCTGACGTGTTGCAGCTTATCAAGGGTGCCCTCTAGCGTAGGGTTGTTTGCTTTTTCACAAGCCATTGCAATATTGGTGCATGGGCCTAGAATAGGAAATGGCGTTTTAAAGCCCCATAACGGGACGGCTCCCCATTCTCCCTGAGAGCCAACACCACACGTCACGGAGGCTATTATGGCAGGCGAGAAGAAAAACTGGTTCCAGGTAGCTCAAGACAGAATTCAGATTGCAGGCACGAAGCTCGGTCAGAATCCCGAAATCACGGAGATTCTCCGCAACCCGCTGAGGACGCTCAGCGTTTCCATTCCTGTTCGCATGGATGATGGTACCACGAAGGTTTTCCAGGGATTTCGCTGCCAGCACAACGACGCGGTCGGACCAACCAAGGGTGGCATCCGTTTCCACCAGGATGAGACTCTCGAGGATGTCAAGGCTCTGGCGACCCTCATGACGCTCAAGTGCGCTGTTGTTGGTCTCCCGTATGGTGGTGGCAAGGGAGGTATCGTTGTTGATCCCACGAAGTTGTCCACCGGCGAGCTCGAGAGGCTTTCCCGTGGATACATCCGCGCGTTGGGGACGTTTGTTGGCCCCGACCGCGATGTTCCTGCTCCGGATGTCAACACCAACGGCCAGATCATGGCATGGATGATCGATGAATACAGCAAGCTGACCGGCCACAACACGCCGGCTCTCATGACGGGCAAGCCTCTCATTCTGGGCGGGTCTCTTGGAAGGACTGCCGCGACCGGGCTTGGCGGCGTCTATTGCCTGCGCCTCGCTGCAAAGAAGATGGGTATGAGCCTCAAGGGCGCCACTATCGCCGTTGAGGGTTTTGGCAACGTCGGCTTCTACGCTTCCAGGATCCTTCATGAGGAAGATGGTGCAAAGATCGTTGCCATCACGATGGTCAACGGCGGCGTCTACGACCCCAAGGGTATCGACCCTGATGATCTGAAGGCCTATGAGACTAAGAATGGGACAGTGAAGGGGTATAAGGGGCTCGACAACGTGTCCAACGAGCAACTGCGCGCGCTGGACGTCGACGTCTATATTCCTGCAGCTCTCCAGAACGCCGTTTTCAGGGACAACGCAAAGGATGTCAAGGCGAAGATCGTGGTCGAGCTGGCCAATGGTGGTGTCAACCCTGACGCAGACGAGATTCTCGAGAAGAACGGTGTCTTTGTAGTCCCGGACATTCTGGGCAATGCCGGCGGTGTCACCGTCTCCTACTTCGAGTGGGTTCAGAACAACTACGGTTACTACTGGTCGGAGAAGGAAGTCAACGAGAAACTTGACCGTGTCATGACCGAGGCATTCGACCGCGTGTACAACATGTACACCAAGCACAAGACAGACAAGGTTACGATGAGGATGGCAGCTGACATGGTCGCAGTCGACCGTGTCGGTGAGGCCGTCAAGATTCGTGGCTGGGTAGGCTGATAGATCGTAGTTCTCTCGGGAGGGTGCGTTCAGCGCGCCCTCCTTGTCTTGCCGGTGCATCCAGGATATGGGAGGCGGCCTTGCCATTCAGGATTCTTGTCGTCAATCCAGGCTCCACAAGCACCAAGCTATCCATCTTCGACGATCGGACTCCTGTCGCGACGGAAACCGTTTCGCACGACGCTGCGACGATCGCCCAATTCGTTTCGCTCATGGACCAGCTGCCAATGCGGCTGGCGATTGTCAAGGATTTCCTCACCCGCCACAGTGCAGCCGTGGTCAGTCTGTCGGCTATTGCTTGCCGGGGAGGGCTGTTACGACCGCTTCCATCAGGGACGTATCGCGTCAATGAGGCGATGGTGGGTGACCTGCACGACCCTGCAATGGGTGCACACGCGTCCAATCTGGCTGCCTGCATCGGATTCGAGCTGTCAAGGGAATCGGGTGTTCCGGCGTTCATCGTAGACCCCGTCGTCGTCGACGAGATGGACCCATTGGCGCGTCTCTCGGGCTTGAAGGGGCTCGACCGCGTGAGCATTTTTCATGCACTCAACCAGAAGGCTGTCGCCAGGCAGGCGGCCGCAGACATCGGCAAAACCTATAAAGAGGCTAATCTCATCGTGGTTCATCTCGGCGGAGGAATCTCTATCGGGGCGCACCACCTGGGTCGGGTCATCGACGTCAACAATACGCTCAACGGTGATGGCCCCTTCGCTCCCGAGAGAGCGGGCAGTCTACCAGCCGTTGGGCTGGTCAAATTGTGCTTTTCAGGCGCGTACTCGCAGTCGGAGGTGATGAGACTCCTTGCAGGCAAGGGAGGGTTGGTCAGCCACCTCGGAACGAATGACGCGCGTGCGGTGGAGAAGATGATCGACGATGGTGACGAACACGCCCTTCTGGTGTATACAGCAATGGCGTACACAGTCGCGAAGACCATCGGGGAAATGGCCACCGTACTGAAGGGAGACGTCGACGCTGTTGTCGTGACGGGAGGTATCGCCCGGTCGGCGTTCCTCATCGACGAGATCACAAGGCGTGTCCAGTTCATCGCACCGGTCAAGGTCTATCCGGGCGAGGATGAGATGAAGGCGCTGGCGTTGGGTGTACTCCGCGTGCTGGATGGTTCGGTACCCGCCGGAATGTACCCGCCGGAGTAGGCGCACAGCGGATGGTCCTGAGTACGTTGGACGTGCTGGCCCATGCGTGAACTTGCCGATTTGTTTGGTCGACCCCGGTCAGGCCAGTCGATTGTGTTTGCGGGGCCATCCGGATCGGGCAAGACCGAGGTCAGTATCAACCTTGCCCTGTCACTGATCCGGCAGACGACCCTCCCGGTTACACTGTGTGATCTCGATGTCGTCAAGCCCTATTTCCGTCTGCGGGACATGTTGCGACTGCTCACCGAGGACGAAGCAAGGAGACTGAACATCGTTGAGCCGGAGCGTCGACTCCTTCATGCGGACATCCCAACGTTTCCTCGCAATCTCCATGCTCTACTGTCTTCTCCAGACACAATAAAGGTCATTGATGTTGGTGGAGACGCCATCGGAGCAGGAGCTGTCGCCCAGTTCCGCGAAACGATTATTGCCAGTGACTACAGTATGTACATCGTGGTGAACACGCTGCGACCGGGAATGGACCATGCGGACGGCCTGAAGCGCATGCTGACAGCCATTCGCTCAAGCAGCCGCCTTGATGTTGCCGGACTCGTTGCCAACACAAATCTGCAGGCAGAGACGACTGCGGACGACGTACAGCGCGGCTATGATGCCGTCAAGGCTCTCGGCGATCGTGAAGGGCTGCCTGTCGTCGCCGTGCTTGTGTCGTCGGAGTATGCCAGCCAAGTGGTTCATCGACTCACGCCGGGTGCGGCAAGGCTGCTGTCGGTGATTCGTGTGTTCAATCGCATTTTGGATACCGTCGGGTCGCAAACGGAATTCTGAAGCAATGTGGAGGTCATCCTTGGAAAGAGTCTCTATCGACGAACAGCGGTGCAAGAGTTGTGGTCTGTGCGTCAGCGTTTGCCCTGTCAAGATCCTGATCATAAGTGACCGGTTGAACACTCGCGGTTTCAGACCTGCGCAGTGCACGGCTCAGGAAAAGTGCACGAGTTGCGGTTCGTGCGCGCTTGTATGCCCTGATGTTGCCATTGAACTGCACAGGGAGGTGAAGGTATGAGCGACAAGGTTCTCATGAAGGGGGCGGAAGCCCTTGCGGAAGGTGCTATCCAGGCAGGATGTCGCTACTACTTTGGCTACCCTATTACGCCACAGAATGAGACGCCCGAGTACATGAGCCGCCGTCTTCCGGAGGTTGGTGGCAGATTTGTGCAAGCTGAAAGCGAGGTTGCTTCTATCAACATGGTGTATGGTGCTGCCTGCGCAGGGGTCCGGGTTATGACGTCGTCTTCCAGCCCGGGCATCTCCCTGATGCAGGAAGGCATTTCCTACATCAGCGGTTCCAATGTCCCGTGTGTCATCATGAACGCCATGCGTGGCGGGCCTGGTCTTGGCAACATTGCCCCCGCTCAGGCGGACTACTTCCAGGCGGTCAAGGGCGGTGGCAACGGGGACTACAGGCGCATTGTCCTTGCTCCCTCATCGATCCAGGAAGGCGTGGACCTACTGGTCGATGCGTTCGAACTGGCAGACAAGTACCGCATGGTGGTCATGATCATTGTTGATGGTCTCATCGCACAGATGATGGAACCCGTCGAGTTCAAGACCAGGATCGATGTTTCGACGCTGAAGACGCCGGAATGGGCAACGGTCGGGCGACATGGGCGTGACCATGCAAACGTGATTACCAGCTTGACGCTGGATGCTGCCGGACTGGAGCAGTGGAATCTGAAACTCCAGGCAAAGTATGCGCAGGTCGAGCGGACCGAAAGTCGCATCGAGGAGTACCAGATGGACGATGCCGACTACGCCATCATCGCGTATGGGACGATGGCGCGCATTGCGAAAACGACGGTGCGGATTGCACGTGCCAAGGGGGTCAAGCTCGGGTTGCTGCGTCCGATAACGGTCTGGCCGTTTCCTGCGAAGCAGATCCAGACATACGTTGGCAAACTGAAGGGGACTCTGACGGTCGAACTTGCGTACAGGCAGCTGTTTGAGGACGTCCGGCTAGCATTGTGCGACAAGATGCCACTGGGCTGGTATGGGCGGGGCGGCGGAGTCGTACCGGGACCTCAGGAAATACTCGCGGCATTCGAAGAGCAGTTCGGGAAAGGACGGTAGTGCCATGGCTGAACAGATGAAGGTCATCTACGAACGCCCTAGATCGTGGGCAGACAAGGTAACGCACTACTGTCCGGGTTGTACGCACGGAGTTGCCCATCGGCTTATCGCCGAATTGGTGGATGAGATGGGACTCCTGGACAAGACCATTGGCGTCTGGCCGGTTGGTTGTTCGGTTCTTGGATATGAGTACTTCGCTTTTGACAGTGTCGAGGCGGCGCATGGCCGTGCTCCAGCCATGGCTACCGGCATCAAGGTCACGAATCCGGACAACTTCGTGTTTGCATACCAGGGAGACGGCGATATTGCGAGCATCGGTATGGCGGAGATCGTCCATGCTGCGGCACGCGGCTGGCCCATTACGGTCATCTTCATCAACAACGGGAACTACGGTATGACCGGTGGCCAGATGGCGCCAACGACGCTCCTTGGACAGAAGACCACGACGAGTCCTCTTGGCCGTACGTCACAGACCAACGGCTTCCCTATCCGTGTAGCCGAGATGCTCGCCCAGCTTGATGGACCAGCCTACATCGCGCGCGTCTCTCTGGACTCGCCAGCCAACATTCGCAAGGCGAAGAGTGCCATGCGCAAGGCATTCAATGCTCAGGTGCGTGGTATTGGATTTTCGCTCGTCGAGTGTCTGTCGACCTGTCCGACCAACTGGAAGCTGACGCCTGTTGAGTCAATGGAACGCGTTCGTAAAGAAGTCATGCCCTACTTCCCACTTGGTGAGTTCAAGGTCGCCCTGGGGGTACTGTGATGGAGTACAACGTCGTCATCGCAGGATTTGGTGGTCAGGGCGTCATGCTCATTGGTGAACTGCTGGCACACGCAGGCATGGACGAAGGCAAAGAAGTCACCTGGTTGCCCTCGTACGGCCCAGAGCAACGTGGCGGAACAGCCAACTGCGCCGTGGTGGTCGCGGACGAGCCGATTGCCTCTCCACTGCTGACTGAGCCACAGGCAGCGATCGTCTTCAATCGGCAGTCATTCGACAAGTTCGAGCCTGTCATCGCGAAGGGAGGATTGCTCGTCACGGACGCAACCCTGATTGACAGGAAGTCTTCCCGGGCGGACCTGGACGTGGTGTACATTCCTGCGACGGACATCGCGACGGAACTAGGCAACTCGAAATTCACCAATATGGTCCTGCTGGGCGCCTATCTCGGCAAGGTCAACCCCATCAGCATGGCATCTGTCCATGGGGCTCTGTCAGTATTTCTGACGGGCAAAAAGGCTGCTCTCATCGAGGTCAACAAGAGGGCGTTGCAGGCCGGCGTGGACTTCGTCAACAAGAAGTAGAGGCGGGGAATGGCAGAACTCCTCGTCAGGAACGCTCGCATCGTCTACCCGGCGACGAGGGGTTTCGTCGTCGACCGGGGATGGCTGCTGGCGCGGGACGGCGTCATTTCCGGTCTGGCCGCGGGGGACGTTCCAGTGGATGTTGCCCGGCCGGTTGCCGGAAGGCAGGAGATCGATGCCGCCGGCATGACGTTGCTCCCGGGACTGCTCAACACGCATATGCACCTGTACTCGATGTACGCGCGAGGCATCGGTACAGGGCGTGTATCCCATGGCTTCCTCGATGTGCTCCAGGACCTCTGGTGGCGCCTTGACCGTTCCCTGCTCAAGGATGCCTGCTGGATGAGCGCAACATTCAGCGGGATGGACTCTCTGCGCTGTGGAACGACGACAATCGTCGACCATCATGCTTCACCCAGCTACATCACTGGAAGCCTGGCGACGCTGTCCGATGCGTTGAACAAGATCGGTTTGCGGCACGTGCTTTCCTATGAGATCACCGACCGTAACGGAGTGCAGGGGGCAGTCGCAGGTATCGAGGAAAACATTCGTTTCTTCGACGAGGCTCAGGGGAGGGGAGGACTGGTTTCGGCCATGGTCGGCCTGCATGCCTCGTTCACGGTCTCGGACGCCACCCTCACCGCCCTGCGCGAGAAAGTCGGGTCGCGCAGCGTTGGGTATCACGTTCACGTAGCTGAGGGCGCCATTGACGAGGCGGACAGTGTCGAAAAGTACGGCAAACGCATCGTGGCCCGTCTGGACGATGCAGGACTGCTCGGTCCACGGTCGATCGCCGTACACTGTGTCGGCATCGACGCGTCAGAGCGGGAATTGCTTGCGAAGTCCGGGACGCCCATCGTCGTGAACACCATGTCCAACATGAACAATGCAGTCGGTCTTCCGGCTGTTCGGGAGATGCTGGAAGCTGGCATTCAGGTCGGCATCGGGACAGATGGCTATGTGGCGAACATGTTCGAGGAGTTCCGGAATACCCTTGTGGGGCTCAGGCACCGATACGAGGATCCGGCCGGTTTCTGGACTCAGGTACAGAAAGCTCAGATCGAGACGAATGCCGACATCGTGTCGCGTTGTACGGGGTGCACGGTGGGTCGGCTGGAAGAAGGGGCGGCTGCAGACTTCATGCTTGTCGACTACGCGAGTCCTACCCCGCTGACCTTGGAGAATGCCTTTGGCCACATGTTCTTTGGCATGTCGGCAGATCTGGTCGACACCGTCGTTGTCAACGGAAGTGTTGCTGTCAAGGGACACCGGGTCCTGGGCGTGGACAAAGAGGGCTTGGAACGAGAGTCGCGGAAGGTCGCAAAAGCTGTCTGGGAGGCGTTTGACCGGCTTTCCTAGTGTCCAGCGAGCATCTGACAGAAATGTACTTGACATAGGTGAGTGCGGAATGGGTCTGAACCCTCGTTTCTGCATTGCATTTCCTCTGTTCCATGATACCATGTAATAGTCAGAAAACAGGAGGATTGCGCATGCAGGATTCCCAGTACACCGCAAGAGACATCAAAGTACTTGAAGGCCTGGAACATGTTCGAACCAGACCTTCAATGTATATAGGGTCGACCGACTCACGGGGTCTGCATCATCTGGTGCAGGAAGTCGTGGATAATGCCATCGACGAGTCCATGGCTGGCTTCTGCACCAAGATTGACGTTGGGCTCAGCGCAGACCACAAGACCGTCGACGTGCACGACAACGGCCGCGGCATACCGACCGACATGCATCCCGTCCTAGGCATATCGGGTGTCGAGGTGGCTTTGACACGTCTCAATGCGGGTGGCAAGTTCGACAAGAAGAGCTACCACGTTTCCGGTGGTTTGCATGGGGTCGGTGTCTCTGTCGTCAATGCCCTCTCGAACCGTCTCTACGTCGAGGTGACACAGTGGGGAAAGGTGTACCAGGAAGAGTTCAGTCGTGGCAAGCCCATGTACCACCTCCGTGTCAAGGAGGAAGGTATTTCCGCTGGCGTTTCGGGCACGTACGTGAGCTTCACTCCAGACGAAGAGATTTTTGGTGAGTATATTTTCGATCCCGAGCGCATCGGCAAGCGTCTGCGTGAATTGGCTTTCCTCAACTCCGGGCTGGAAATCGATTTCGTCGACCACGCAACGGAAGAGGTTCAGGTCTTCAAGTATGACAAGGGGCTCATCGAGTTCGTGCGATATATGAACGAAGGCAGTGAGGTCGTACCGCCGGATCCCGTGCATTTCATGCGAGACACCGAAGGTTTCTTTCTCGAGGTTGCCTTCCAGTACAACACCGGCTACAACGATCAGATGATCTCCTACGTCAACAATATCAATACGGTGGACGGCGGCGTCCATGAACTGGCCTTTAAGAATGCCTACACGCGCCTGTTCAACGCGAAGGCGCGGCAGATAAAGTTGATGAAGCCTGAGGACAGCCTCGGCGGCGAGGACATTCGTGAAGGTCTGGTGGTCATTATCAACCTCCGCATCCCTGATCCGCAGTTTGAGGGTCAGACCAAGACGCGGCTCGGAAATGCTGACCTCAAGGGGCCCATGGAGGCCGCGGTCGAGGAAGAGGTGGAGCTGTACCTCGACAAGCACATCGATGAGTTCAAGGCAATGGCCAACAAGGCTGTCAGTGCGAAGCTTGCCCGTGAAGCGGCCCGCAAGGCCCGTGACCTTGTTCGCCGCAAGACCGAGCTGGATGGTGGGCGCCTGCCGGGCAAACTCGCAGACTGCTCGTCCCAGGACCCGGCTGAATCAGAGCTCTACATTGTCGAGGGTGACTCCGCAGGCGGCAGCGCCAAGCAGGGCCGGAACCGGCGTACTCAGGCGATTTTGCCCCTGAGGGGCAAGATTCTCAACGTAGAGAAGGTCGGTATCCAGCGAGCCCTCGAGAATGAGGAGATCAAGGCTCTCATCACTTCCATCGGCACGGGGGTCATGGACGATATCAAGCTCGAGAAGCTGCGGTATCACAAGATTGTCATCATGACGGATGCCGATGTTGATGGAGCGCATATCCGGACGCTGCTGCTCACGTTCTTCTACCGCTACATGCGCCCGCTCGTAGTCAACCAGAATATCTACTTTGCTCAGCCTCCACTTTTTGGTGTCCTCGATGGCAAGACGATGCGCTATGCGTTTTCCGACGACGAGCTCCGGACACTGCTGTCGCAAATGAAGGGAAAGCCTGATGTCCAGCGGTACAAAGGACTGGGAGAGATGAACGCTGAGCAGCTGTGGTCAACGACGATGGACCCAGAAACTCGTCTCATGGGACGTGTCACATTAGAGGAAGCCGAGGAGGCCGAACGCATCTTCACGCTGCTCATGGGCGAGAAGGTAGAGCCTCGTCGCAAGTTTATCATTGATCATGCGCGTGAAGTCTACAACTTGGACATTTGACGGAGTGAGGGACACTGATGCCAGAAAACGATAGAGTATTCAACGTCTACGTCGAGGAGGAGATGAAGAAATCTTACCTCGAGTACTCCATGAGCGTCATCATCGGCCGAGCACTGCCGGATTTCCGCGATGGTTTGAAACCCGTGCATCGCCGTATCCTCTTCGCCATGTATGAGCTGGGATGTTTCTGGAACAAACCCTACAAGAAGAGCGCCCGTATCGTTGGCGACGTCCTGGGCAAGTACCATCCTCACGGTGACATTGCTATTTACGATTCGCTGGTCCGTATGGCGCAGGAGTTCTCGCTCAGGTATCCTTTGATCGATGGCCATGGCAACTTTGGATCCATCGACGGCGATTCTGCTGCAGCGATGCGTTACACTGAGGTGCGGCTGGCCCCTGTCTCTGCGCTCATGATGGATGAGCTGGACAAGGAGATCGTCGAGTTCACGCCGAACTTCGACAACAGCCTGGAGGAACCGAGCATCCTGCCGGCCAAGGTACCGCAACTTCTGCTCAACGGTTCCAGCGGAATCGCAGTGGGCATGGCCACCAACATTCCCCCTCACAACCTCGGCGAGCTGATCGACGCCCTGAAGTACATGCTGGACTGCCGGATCAGCAATGGACCTGAAGACCCTGCCCAGATCCGGTCGTTTGTCAAGGGTCCCGACTTTCCGGGCGGCGGTCTGGTGGTCGGCGCGGACGGTATCGACGAGTACATCGCCAACGGCCGGGGCAACGTTGTCACGAGAGGGAAGTACACCATCGAGAAGGATGGCAACAAGACACGATTCGTCATTACCGAGTTGCCGTTTGAGGTGAACAAGGCGGAGTTCGTCCAGAAGGTCGCTGATCTGATGAAGGACAAGCGCCTGACCCAACTGTCTGACCTGCGAGACGAATCCAGTCGCGAGGGCATACGGGTCGTGCTCGACCTGAAGAAGGACGCGGTACCTGAGCGAGTTGAGTTGCTGCTGCGCAAACACACGCAGTTCCAACAGCACTTTCACGTCAGCATGCTGGGAATCCTGTACGGCGTGCCACGCACCCTCCCCCTGCGCGATGTTCTGGCTACATTCCTGGACTTCCGTGAGGCGACGCTTCGCAAGAGGTTCTCTCTGGAACTCCGCAAGCACGAGGAGCGCCTGAACGTTCTCAATGGTCTTGTCATTGCCATCCGAAACATCAAGCGAGTGACGGACATCCTGACCGCATCTTCGTCCATGGACGAGGCGTCGGCTCGTCTCATTGAGACCTTTGGACTCAACGAGCGGCAAGTCGAGGCGATCCTTGAGATGCGCATGCGGTCTCTCGTCTCGCTTGAGGTCGAGAAGCTGACGAAAGAGGTCGAAGATAACAAGGTAGAGATCGACAGGCTCTCCGCGATGCTGGCAGATCCCAACAGGATCCGTGTCTACATACGAGACGAACTCGCAGAAGTCGTCCGCAAGTATGGAAACCCGCGCCGTACGCAGATCCTGAAGGACGACGGCCGCGGAGAGGACGATGACGAGCAGTTCATCGAAGACAAGGAAGTCATGGTCGTCATCTCCAAGAACGGCTATGCGAAGATCATCCCGAGTTCAACGTTCAAGGTTCAGGGTCGCGGTGGGCTCGGTGTCGCCAGCATGAATCTGAAGCGGGACGACTATATCAGCAAGTATTTCACCGTCCGCACGAAGCAACGTATGCTGCTCTTCACCAACAAAGGACGCGTGTACTCCATTCCAGCATACCGCCTTCCGGAAGAGAAGCGGCAGGGTGGAGGCGAGAATCTATCGCTTCTCCTCGGTATGGGAGCGGACGAACTCGTCACTGAAGCGACGGCACTGCCCGCCGTACAGGAGGGCGTCTCCTTCATCATTGTGACGCGTCGTGGGCGCATCAAGAAGATGGTCACGTCGCAATTCGTCACTATACGGAGCACGGGGAAGACGTTCATCAGGCTTGCTGAAGGGGACTCTGTGGTCTCGGTGAGACCAGTCAAGGACACCGACGAGGTCCTCATCGCGTCCGATTCGGGCCGCGCTGTTCGCATCCGGTCGACGTCCGTGCGTGCCATGGGCGCAGCTGCCGGTGGTGTGCGCGGGATGCGTCTTTCACGCGGGGGCAGGTTTGTGGTCGGCATGGAGGTCCTTCGTCCCGACGTACCGTTTACGCTCATTACGGAGCATGGTCACGGCAAGCGGCTGAACCCGTACGAGGTTCGCCTGGTTGGCCGAGGATCGGGCGGTGTCATCTGCTATCGCGTCACCGAGAAGACTGGTCCGCTGGCGGCATTTACGACGGGAACCGTCGACCAGGACGTCGTCGTGTCCACGAGTACCGGCCAGACGATTCGTACTCCTGCCGAGACTCTTCCCTTGCTTGGAAGGGTCTCTTCGGGCGTGAAAGTGATCCGGCTCAAGTCCAAGGGTAGCGGTGTTATCGCTGCGGAAGCAATTATCAAGGAGGTCGCCCCAACGGAGGTTACAGATGAGGCTGAGCAGTAAGGAAGCTAGTGCTCTGCGTGTCGTCCTTCTGTCGGTACTGAGCATCGCTGTGGCTACGTGGGCCGTCTGGCTCCTGTGGACTCTTCGTAGCATTGTGTTTCTGGGAATCGCCGCGGCATTCGCGGCGTTTCTCTTCTTGCCAATTGCGCACTGGCTCAATCGGAAGACCCATCTTCCCATGGGCATCACCAGTGCTATTGTTGTTCTGGGAATCGTGGCCGCATTCGTCGGATTGGTGGCGGTCACGATTCCTCCTCTTGTGCGCGAAACGAAGTTGCTCGTGGCATCTCTTCCTGATTACGCAAAGACGGTTCAGGGATACTTCTCCAGATTCTCTGCATGGCTGGACCGCTATCAGCTGGGGGCCGCCAAGGACACTATTGCGGGTGTTCTCGACGCGGTCCAGAAGGCTGCGATCCAGTTCGGACAGAACATCGTCACGGCATCGTCCAAGAAACTACTGGGTTTGAGCGCGCTTCTCCCATTTTTCGTGCTCATGTACTTCTTCATGAGAGGTTCTCATGACTACTACGAGATGTCTCTCTCTCTGCCGTTCATTCGCACGCAGAAGGACCGTGCAGAGGTCGCGCTTGCGCAGGTTGCTGCGAGCACTAGGAGGTACATTGAGGCGCTTGCCCTCATTGCGCTGGTCACTGCGCTGTTGATGGGCGGCGTCAGTGGGCTCTTCGGGATCAACTATGCCCTGACGATCGGCGTTGTGGACTTCTTCGGCGAATTCATTCCGTATGGAGGTCCATTTGTGGTTGCGCTGCTGGGGGCCTTCTTTGCTGCAGTGACGGGTCCCGGGAAGCTCATCGCCTGGATCATCATCTTCAGCATCATCGAGGCTGTGACGAGTCAGATTCTCGCCCCACGACTCATATCTGAGAAGACGGGGCTCAATCCGGGATTCATCATCCTGCTCCTTCTTGCAGGTGGCACGCTTGCGGGGTTCTTTGGGCTGCTGCTCGCAGTTCCTGTTGCGGTTTTCGTCCGAGAGATCATCAAGAGTGCCCAGTTGCTGCGGTCAGCCTCAGAAGACATCACAGAGAAGCTGGTTGACTGAAGACGCAATTCCGGTATAGTTGATTGGTTGTTTATCAACCCCTTTGGCAACGGTTTGACGAAAGGAGGGGTGAATGATGGGAAACTATCGTGATCGGAACAAAGACAGGTCCGAACCTCAAGGCGAAGACGCTCAGCTGGAGAACATGCTGAGGCGCTACAAGCAGGACTGTATCCGTGATGGCCTCTTCGGCGAACTCAAGAAACGTCGCTTTTTCATGGCGCCGGGCGAGAAACGCAAGCAGAAGTCCATTGCTGCGCGAAGGCGCAAATAGGGCCGTTCTACCTGAAGATGAGAGCACGGGGCGCGCGAGCGCCCCTTTTTCCGTTCTCTAGAGCCCCTGACACAGGAATCCACCGTCGACAGGGATGGATGTCCCGTTCACGTATCCGGCGACCGGAGACAGAAGGAACGTAATGAGGTTCGCGACATCTTCAGGATTGCCCGGTCTGCCAAGCGGGACTGTGTCAAGAAACTGGAGACGCTCGGCCTCGAACTCCTGTCCGAAGAAGTCCTCCGTCATGGGAGTCCGGATCAGGCCTGGGATGATACAGTTCGAGCGTATTCCCCGAGAGCCGGCCTCGACCGCTATGGACTCGGAGATGCTCTCCAGTGCACGTTTTGAACTGTCATAACTTGCTGAGGGCGTGTGACGGGGATGTCTATGGGCGTCGATCGAGGATACGAAGACGAAGCTTGCTAAGGAGGAGGCCCTGGACAGCGCAGCCTGCGCAAACTCGAAGGCAGCAAAGACGTTGACATCGAATGTTTCCCGGAATTCGCAGGAGCGAGCTTCAGCGAAGGAATCGGTTCGCAGTTCGGCCGGCAGGAATACAAAGCCGTTAAGCTCCGCGGACCCGAGCAGGGCATCTGTACACTGATTGCGCTCCGATTCCCTGCGCAGGTCTCCGGGAACGATGCCGATCAGCACACCAGGAGACAACGTGTCAGCAAGGGCACTCAGACGTTCGGAGCGCCCTCCCACAAGCAGGAGGCGGGCATGCTCCCGGTCAAGCGAGGCCGTGAGTGCGGAACCGATGCCGGCCGTGCTGCCTGCAATGGCAATCGTCTTTCCTGCCAGAGCAAGGTCCATTGGCTATTGTATTGGTATCATGCACAGGAAGACAAGGTCTTCGGTGCCTTCGTTGGCGAAACTGTGAATCGCCTCGGGTTCGATATAGATAGCGTGGTCTGGGCCGACATGACGAGTCTCACCTTCGTAGAAAGCAGTGCAGGCTCCCTTGATGACGAAAACCTCATGTTCCCAAGCGTGCGCGTGCCGGGGCGTTGATCCACCCGGCTTAACGACGAAGTACCGCATGGCAAATGTAGGGACTCCGTCCGAGCTGTTGAGCATCCAGCGTATTGTCGTGCCACGGGCTCCGGCTTCAGTGACAGGAATCTCCTCGACGTCTTGGACTGCCTTGACAATCATGACGACCTCCAATTGAACTGCGTAAAATTGATTATACTACAGTTGTCAGCACAAGGCTCACCTCACGACGGCCGCCTTGCATTTTCCAAGCGAGCAAGTATTATCTATGTGAACCAGTCGATACACTCCAATCGTCAACCACGAGGTCGAGATGTTTAAGAGTCAATCCTTAGATGGATTTCTGACCGAACTCTCATCGCGCAATCCAACTCCCGGTGGAGGTACTGCTGCCGGGCTTGCCGCGGCGATGGGCGCGGCTTTGGTCGAAATGGTCGCCAACGTTGTGGGCGCGCGTGACGAGGCGGAAAAGGGCCGTCTGGCACCATTTGTCGAGGGCTGCGAAGCATCGCGGGCGGAGTTTACTGCGATGATGGACCAGGACAGCGCGGCATTTGAGGGATACATGACTGCCGTGAAACTCCCCAAGACGACTGATGATGAGAAGCTTTCGCGACGAGCGGCCATGCAGGATGCACTCAAGGGTTCAACGAGAGTGCCTCTTGCGCTGGCGGTACGAGTCTGCGATTTTGCCGAGCTTCTCGTTGCGACGTTTTGTGATGCGCCAAAGGACATTGCATCCGACCTGTATGTCGGCGCCGCAATGCTCGAGGCTGCCTATGCCGGAGCCATTGCCAACGTTTACGTCAATCTCGCATATCTACGAGATCCTGTCTTCAAGGATGAGACGCGCGTGACAGTTCAGCAGTGTCAGGCGCGTGTTGCTGTGTTGGGCTCGTTCAAGGATTCTATCGGGCGCTTGCTGGCTATTGCGTGACACCAATTGGCGAAAGAAGGCAGAGGATCATGAACTTCACTGAACAAGAGCTGTTGGAGAAGACGTCCCGGGAACTGTACGAGATTGCAAAAGTACTGCACGTTCGGAACTACACACGGCTCAAGAAGCCGGAACTCATCGAGGAACTGTTGAAACTTGGGGGTAGGGATGCTAACGATCAGGAGGGGCCTTCCATGAGTTCCATGGGGCCCTATGACAACCATGACAAGCCTGAGGTAGTGACTGAGCACCTCGACATCGAACAGGAACGCGTACCGGCGCACGTTGTTTCCGGGGCCGTCATCTCGAGTTCGTCTGAGCACCGCGGCGGAGAGGTTCCACGGGCTGGCGGAGAAGAGTTCACTGCCTCGGGCCTGTGCGAAATCCTCGCGGAGGGATATGGGTTCATGCGTTCCAACTACTTCCCTTCCTCGTCGGACGTCTATATCTCGCCCCCCATGATCCGGCGGTTCGGTCTTCGGACCGGCGACTGGTTGGAGGGTGTCGTCCGCCTGCCGCGTGGGGACAAGGAGAAGTACTCCTCACTGATGCGCATCCGCAGCATCAATGGCATTGGCATCGAAGGGTACGTGGTCGCTCGGCCGCAATTTGAGTCGCTGACACCGATTTTTCCCAACAAGCACCTCAAGCTGGAAACGCCTAATTGCACCATGGCATTGCGCCTCCTTGAGCTCGTTGCTCCCATCGGCAAGGGTCAGCGTGGCCTGATCGTGTCTCCACCGAAGGCCGGGAAGACGACCATTCTCAAGAACATTGCACAGAGCATCGAGTACAATCACCCCGAGGTCACGCTGATGGTGCTCCTTATCGATGAGCGACCCGAGGAAGTCACCGACATGAAGCAGTCGATTCGAAGCGAGGTGATCAGTTCAACGTTCGACCAGCCTCCCGAGAACCATATTCGAGTCGTCGAGCTGGCCCTGGAGCGCGCTAAGCGCCTCGTCGAGGTCAAGAAGGATGTCGTCATCCTTATGGATGGCATCACCCGGCTCACGCGCGCCTATAATCTCATCAGTTCCTCTTCTGGGAAGACCCTGTCTGGTGGTCTCGATCCAACGGCAATCCGTGGCCCCAAGAGAGTTATCGGAGCTGCGCGGAACATGGTCGAGGGCGGCAGTCTCACGATCATTGCAACAGCGCTCATCGAGACGGGCAGCCGCCTGGACCAGGTCATCTACGAAGAATTCAAGGGTACGGGCAACATGGAACTCGTTCTGGACCGCGAGCTGGCTGAGCGTCGCATTTTCCCCGCGATCGACGTCCGGAAGTCCGGCACTAGGCGCGAAGAACTGCTGTACACGCCCGAGGAGTATCGCAAGATCTGGGCTCTCAGACAGTTTATCGGCAACGAGGATCCGACGGAGAGTCTGGAAAAGCTCATCGCCATGCTTCAGAGAACTGCCAACAATCGGGAATTCCTCGCCAACATCGTAGCGCAGGACAGCGCTGGACGCTAGGCATCATGGATAGTTGTTCCGGCAGGATCGAGGTCGTTGCCGGCTGCATGTTCTCGGGGAAATCCGAGGAGCTCATTCGACGCCTCAAGAGGGCTCAGATTGCGAAGCAGAAGGTCATCGCCCTCAAGTCGTCTCTTGATGACCGCTATGGGCTTGAGACAATTACGAGCCATTCGGGTATTCGCCTTGAATCGGCTGTCGTGGCATCTCCATCTGACGTGCTCAGGATTGTCGAGGAGAAGCAGGTGGAAGTCGTTGGCATCGATGAGGTGCAGTTCTTCGATCCCGGGATTATCGAGGTTTCTGAGTATCTTGCGGGCAAGGGCGTTCGCGTCATCCTCGCTGGGCTTGACCAGGACTTTCGTGGTGAGCCGTTCGGACCCATGCCTGAGCTTCTTTCGCTTGCGGAAGAAGTGACGAAGCTGACGGCCGTATGCATGGTATGTGGCAGACCGGCGACGCGTACTCAGCGCATCGTCAATGGACGTCCAGCGCGATACGACGACCCGGTGGTGATGGTCGGGGCAGCCGAGAGTTATGAAGCACGCTGTCGTGAGCACCACGTGGTTCCAGGTCGGCCAGAGCGTGTACTGGAAGAGGAGCGCCTCATTTGAAGCACAAAGAGAGCCGATGAGTCTAGAGACAGAACAGCTGGCACGCAGAATCCATGAGATCGACGAGCGAGTTGCCAACCTGCGCTACGATGTCGATCAGAAGGAAATCCAGAAACTCACTCTGGAGCGGCGCACGATGGACTCTCTGTTCGGGCTTCTCACTCGCGAAGAGTCTCTGAGGACTCAGCTTGCTGATAACGATGCGCTTCTCGCAGAGGGAACGGATTCCGAGTTCGCCGCCGTGATCGAGGAAGACAAGCTCCGACTTCGGCAGGAACTGGAAGCTGTTCACGCTCAGATCGAGGAAGAACGTATTCCCAAAGATCCAGATGACGACAAGAATATCATCGTCGAGATCCGGGGAGGCGTCGGTGGCGACGAAGCGGCCCTGTTTGCCGCCGATCTGTTTCGCCTGTACTCGTACTTTGCAGGACAACATGGCCTCAAGATCGAGGTCATCTCGAGCCATCCAACCGAGATCGGAGGGTTCAAAGAAGTCGTCTTCTCGGTGCTTGGCGTAGGAAGCTACAAGCTCTTCAAGTTCGAGAGCGGCGTCCACCGCGTCCAGCGCGTTCCCGAGACAGAGGCTTCTGGACGCATTCACACTTCCACTGCCACCGTAGCGGTGCTGCCTGAAGCTGAAGATGTCGACGTGCACATTGACGACGCCGACATCAAGCTTGAACTGTTTCATGCGTCTGGACATGGAGGGCAGAACGTTCAGAAGGTAGAGACGGCTGTCCGCATGACGCACATTCCAACAGGCATCACTGCGTCATGTCAGGATGAGAGGTCCCAGCTGAAGAATAAGGAGAAGGCTCTCAAGGTGCTGCGATCCCGCGTCTATGAGCTCATGAAGGAGAAGGCCGACAGTGAGATGATCAATGAGCGCAGAGCTCAGATCGGCAGTGGCATGCGCAATATGCGTATCCGTACCTACAACTTTCCTCAAGGTCGTCTGACTGACCATCGGATTGGCCTGTCCCTGTACAACCTGCCTCTCATCATGGAGGGAAACCTCGATCCAGTAGTCGACGCTCTTCATCGGGCTTCCCGGGAGAGGACTCTTGAGACGCCCATTCTGCGGGACAACGACGATTGAGTCTGCGACAAGTACTTGCGCATGCTGAGCAGCGCGCGCTGCTCTCACCGAAGAAGCGCGGTGAACTGCAGTACGTTGTTGCGGCGGGCAGAGGATGGAGCCGTTCAGATCTGCTCATCCGGCTGGACCTGCCTGTTGAGGCTGGCATGCAGGTGTTTGCGGAGCATGCCGCCCAACAACTGGCCGATGGATACCCTGCGGAGTACCTCACCGGCTATGCCGCTTTCTGTGATATCGTCGTACGAGTACGGGAGGGTGTTCTTGTGCCTCGCCCGGAGACCGAACATCTGGTGGAGATGGCCACGGACTTCATCGTTGAGGGGGGTCGGGCCGGCGCCATCGCACTGGACCTTTGCTCCGGTTCGGGAGCCATCGCTCTGGCGCTGGCCGCCAAGCTGCCACAGGTAGCGGTTGTGGGATTGGAGCTCGACCCCATCTCTATATCGTGTTCCCGCGAATCCGCCCTGGACGCGGGTCTGTCGGATCGGGTCAGGTTCGTCCAGGGCAACGTGCTGGCATCGTGGGGTCTTGTCCTCGGCGATTACCGCAGCCATGCCGATGTCATTGTCAGCAATCCTCCCTATGTGCGTGAGCAGCGTCTGTCGCCGGCGCACGCGTCCTCGCCTGTTGAACCAGTCCGGGCACTTTATGGCGGCACGTCAGGTATGGTCTTCTACAAACGGATCATTGCACAGGCTCGTGACTGGTTACGGCCCGGTGGCCTGTTGCTGCTGGAGATTGACGATGGACTGGAACAGGGTATATTGAACCTGTTCAGGCGGTATGGACTGCAGGGCGGACGCTGGTTGCCTGACCTCAGAGGGCTGCCGCGGTACGCGGAGGCACATCGAGCAGAATGAACACGTTCAACTATATCTTGCGTGATCTTGCGGTCATTGCCGTTGCATACCTCGTCGGCTCTCTGCCGTTCAGCTACATCTTCGCCAAAATGATCAAGGGTGTGGACATCACGAAGGTAGGCAGCAGGAACATGGGAGCTACAAACGTGTTGCGCACCGCAGGCCCTGTTCCTGCCGCGTTCGCTTTTGCCGGCGACTTTCTGAAGGCAGTACTCCTGCTGCTCGTGCTGACAAGATTCTTTCCGGCCATGTCGCGAGAAACACTGCTTGTGGCGGCCGTTGCGGTGGTCCTGGGTCATGATTTCTCCGTTCTTGCCGGGTTCAAGGGAGGTAAGGGTGTTGCCACGACATTCGGCGTCGTGGTTGTTCTGAGCTGGCCCGTCGCTCTCGTGGAGTTGGGTATCTGGGTCGCAGTCATGGCGCTCCGCAATACTGTTTCTCTCGCATCAGTGGCTGTGTTCGCCACTCTTCCGGTTGCAGCGCTTCTTCTGAGACAGCCGCCGAAACTTGTCCTGATCTACGCACTGCTTGCTGCGCTCGGCATTGTTCGGCATGCTGCGAACATCCGTCGCTTGAGGACTGGGGAAGAGCCCAAGCTCGACCGGTCCTATTTTCGGAGGCGGTAGATATCTCTTCCTGAGAGTGTCCTGCTGGACACGTGTTCAGACGCCGATTTCCGCCGGCTGTCCGAACGTATTGCTTCGGGAGCCGTCGTAGTATTCCCGACGGACACCGTCTATGGCATCGGCTGCAGCGCGGCGTGCGCGTCTTCGGTTACCAGAGTGTTCGCAGCAAAGCATCGCGATGCTGCCAAGCCGTTGCCCGTTTTTGTACCCGATATCGCTCGTATCCTGCCGTGGGTCGAGCCTGCGGTACGTGTGATGGCCGAGCGTCTTGCCAGCGTATTCTGGCCTGGGGCGCTTACCATCGTCGTCGATGTTGCAGGGAGTGGTCTCCACACACAGCCCCTGCCCCATCCAGAAGCATCCAGCATCGGTTTCAGGGTGCCCCGCCATACTGGACTCCTTCGCTTGCTTGCCTCAGGCGTCCTGATGGCACAGACAAGTCTGAATGAGAGCGGTGAGAGTGTCATTGAGAGTCTGGACGCGCCCGGGGCCGCCGGGTTGCTGGAGCGAGCGGATCTGGTCCTGGACAGCCGACAGCGTCCCGAAGGCCATCCGTCGACGGTTGTCAGATTGACAGTGGGGTCATGGTCCATGCTCCGCGAGGGCAGCATCTCTTCTGCTGATATCGCTGGGGCGCTTGTGGGAGAGGGTTCGTGAGACGTGACATTGCCATCGACGGACCCTCTGGATCGGGCAAGACGTCGGTGGGTCTCCGGGTGGCCAACGAGCTCGGTCTGATGCTGGTCGACTCCGGGCTGTTGTACAGAGTGTATACCGCGGCCTATGTCGAGCAGTTTCCGTCTGACCGCTGCCCGCGGAGCGATCGCCTGTTGCGTATTCTCGAGCGTAGCATAAGCTACGAGCCCGGGGGGACAGTTCTGTTTGACGGGCACGTTCTTCAGGTGCCCCTCCACGACCCGACGGTAGACAGCCTCGTGTCGCCTGTCAGTGCGGTGCCCCAGGTGCGGGCTGCTGTGAACAGGGAGCTGCGAAGCATCGCCTTGCTCCAGGATGTTGTCATGGTTGGCAGGGACATAGGAACGACCGTTCTCCCTATAGCTTTTCTGAAGGTGTTCATTACTGCGGACCCGGATGTTCGCGCCAGACGGCGAGTCGCCCAGCTGGAGCGTCAGGGCATCTCGGTCGACTACGGCGCCGTGCTGGCCAACATCAGGGAGCGTGATGCGATAGACTCGTCCCGAGAAGACTCGCCTCTTCGATGCACAGAGGAGCACGTCAAGCTGGACAACTCTGCTGATGGCTCCGATGGAGTCGTGCAGGCAATCCTTTCCGAGTACCACAGGAGGCTTGAGCATGCTGTATGAACTGGTTGTCCCGGCCGGCCGGCTCTGGTTCAGTACCTTCTTCAACCTCCGCGTCATCGGGCTTGAGAATGTGCCGAGGCACGGACCAGGACTCATCTGCGGCAACCACTGCAGCTATCTGGATCCCATGCTTGCCGCCTTCGCGGTGCCGCGCAAGGTCTACTGTCTGTCACGCAAGGAGACCTACCAGCACCCGCTGCTGGGGCCATTCATACGCCATCTGGGTGCCGTACGCATCGACAGGGAGTCTCTGGCCGACAAGGATGCCCTCCAGGCGGTGCTGGCAATCATGGACCACGGCGACCTGTGTATGATCTATCCTGAGGGAACGCGGTCACCAGACGGATGTCTGCAGAACCCTCACAACGGGGCGGCTTTTCTGGCAGTGAAGTCGGGAGCACCGGTGGTCCCTATGGCCATCATCGGGTCATACGAGTGCTGGCCGAGGCAGAGGAGAGTCCCCAGAGTCGGCCGCATTACCGTGCGCATAGGTCAGCCAGTCACGTATCACCTCCCCCCGGAGCGCGAGAGTCGCAAAGAAGACCTGACGGCGATCAGTATGGACATCATGGGTCGCATTCGGACACTTCAGGAACAGGGGCACGCCTGACATGCGTGTTGTACTGGCACACGACCTTGGCTACTGTTCGGGCATTCGGCGAGCGATTGGCGCGGCTGAGACGGCTTTGCGTTCGGAAGCGACGGTGGCGGCAACAGACACCCTCCTTCACAATGTCGGCGAGATGGACCGGCTTGGCTTAATGGGGCTGCGATCTGTGGAACTGCTGAGCGAACAGGAGCTGAGCACTGCGACGATTCTGCTTCCGGCTCACGGCTCCACATTGCCTGAACGCCTTGGAAGGATTGCCAGCGCGCGAGCCGTGCGGGATCTGACCTGCCCCATCGTGAACCAGGCCCGCGACGCTGCAAGCCGGTTTGCGGATGCCGGCGTTCCTGTGGTGGTCGTCGGTGACAAGGAACATCGAGAGACCCGCTATCTCATGGAGGCTGCCGGCAGTCAGTTGCTCAGCGTCGTGGCTTCAGAGCAGGACCTGGAGACTCTCGAGATATCAGTCTCCCGTGTGGGGGTCGTCTACCAGACGACACAGTCTCGCGAGTTCAGACAGCAGGTCCTGGAATGGTTTCGACGGAGAGGAATCGAGGTTGCCGAAAAAATGACGCTATGTCCGGAGGTATTACGAAGGCAGGACGGAGCTGTCGCTCTGGCACGGCGTTGCACGGTCATGCTGGTCCTGGGAGACAGTTCCAGTGCCAATACCAGAAGACTGGTGGTGGCAGCAGTCTCTGCTTGTCCGAGGACATATCTTATTCGGGACGCGGCCGTATTGCTCGAGGCGGGGCTGAACTGCGATGACGTCGTGGGAGTCGCAAGCGGTACGTCTTGCCCCCAGGCAGCAATCGATGGAGTCATGGCAGGGCTGAGGCAAATCTGTCCCGACGTTCGCGTGGAGGTGGACGCATAACCCATGTCTGTGTTGCAGGTGCGGGCACCTGAGGGACTGCAGTAGCCAATCCGGGTGCCTTGACGGCAACCGCATGGCGCGTGAAGCTACTGGCAGGGGGACATCTGCTTCTGAGGTACAAACCAGCCAGCGTACTGTCATTGAGGGACTCCCAACCCTCGAGGCTCTTGCAAAAATCGCTGAACTGAGTAACATTGACTTGCCTGTCGTCCATCTGCTGCACGGGATCGTCGCCGGAAGCGTCACGCCTCTGGTTGGTCTCCAGCGTCTGGTGAGCCGGGAAACGAAAAGCGAGTTCCAGCAAACGAGTTGGAAAAGGTGGTCAGGTGACAAAGTCGGATCTTGTGGTAGCGGTTGCAGCGAAGACAGGTTGTTCCAGAGCAGTTGTGGAAAACGTGCTGCACCAGGCTTTGAACACTTCCAGCAAGGAGTTGCGGGCAGGTCGTAAGGTTACCCTGACCGGTTTTGGGGTTTTCTGTGTGTCCGTGAGAAAGGCTCACTCGGGTGTGAACCCGAAAACGCGTGAAGCGGTGAACGTGCCGGAGAAGCGTGTTGTGATCTTTCGGATGAGCGGAAAGCTGAAGAAGCTGGTTGAGAACAAATAGTCGGGGCGTGGCGTAGTTTGGCTAGCGCACCAGCATGGGGTGCTGGGGGTCACAAGTTCGAATCTTGTCGCCCCGACCACTATTTGTCGGGATGTGGCTCAGCTTGGTAGAGCGCTTGGTTCGGGACTAAGAGGTCGTGGGTTCGAATCCCACCATCCCGACCAGCAATTATCCAAACCGGAGGGGTACGAATATGATCGAGGAGTTCATCCAGAGCTTGCAGCAGGCTGAGGTCGAGGCGGATGGCATCATCAAGGCTGCGCGCGAGAGAGTTCAGACTATCCGGCGCGACTCGGAGTCTGCTCTCGCTATGGTCAGGGCTTCTGCGGAGTTGATGCTGCAACGGCGACTTGACCCAATCGACCAGGAAACGAACCAGCACATGAAACTTGCCGAGGATCAGTTTTGCCTCGATCTCAAACAGCAGCTTGAGAGCCTCGAGCTCCGGGCGCATGATCGTAGACGCGTTGCCCTGGATCTGCTGCTGTCAAGACTCACCGCTCGCTAGCATGGCGATCGACAGAGTACAAGAGTTCGCTCTTGCTTTTCCGCACAACAGGGAAGACGAGGTTCTGTCTTGCCTGTACGGCGCGGGAATGGTACACCTGACTTCGTATACCCCATCGAATGATTCTCAAATCGGTGCAGCTGCCGCGTTTTCGCTGGATGTTTGTCGTCCGGAGAGGGAACAGTCGTTGAGCCATATCGCCGAGGAATTGGAGCTTGCCAGCGCGACGCTCTCGTTCTTCGCCGAAGTAAACCCCGTGACCAAGGGACTCGTTCTGAGTTTCTTCCCAGACGAAGTGTATGTCAGTGTCACTGACATGAACAAGACCGCTTCGATGGCTTCAAGCAATGGCTATACAGACATGATGCGCAGTGTGCTTGCGCTGAAGGTCCAACTGGCGGAACAGCGTCATCGCGTTGACCAGCTTCAGCAGGACAAGGCGACGATGCTGCCGTGGGCATCACTGCCGGTGGATTTCGGTGAGGTTTCTCGTTGGCAACGGATTGCGCTCATTGCAGGTACCATATCATCGTTGGACCTGGCGCGATCCTTCAAGCGCTTGTTGGACCATGGCACTGCCGTTGCAGTTGATACGGTGTCTGAGACGAAGAACATGAGCAACGTGGTCGTTGCATGCCTGCATACTCAGACGGATGACGTTCGCGCGGTGCTGGCGTCGGAGGGTTTCGTCGAGCAGGACTTGTCGTGTGCCAGCGGCACCGTGGCGTCTCTGGTCGACCGTATGACGGAAGAGCATCGTGCGGTTCGAGAGAAGATCGCCGCACTCCAGCTCGAGGTTTCCTCCTTCCTCGCCCGTAAACAGGAGATCGTTGTGTATCGCGAGTATCTCCTGAATGAACGGACACGTCTGGAGGCTTCGCACGATGTTACGCGGACAGAGCGCTGCAGCGTGGTCACCGGGTATGTTCGAGAGGTTGACGTGGATTCTCTGCAGAAGCTGTGCGCAGGTTTCGGCGGCATTGTCTGCATGACGGGGGATCCCACCGGGGGAGACAGCACTCCAGTATCCATCACCAACAGCAAATGGCTCAAGCCCGTGGAGATCCTGATCAACATGTTTGGCTATCCAGCCTACTCGACGTTCGACCCGACAGTCTTTCTGGCCATTCCGTTTTTTCTCTTCTATGGCCTCTGTCTGGGGGATGTTCTGTACGGGGCTATTCAGATAGGGATCTGCCTTTACTTTATGCGCAAGTACAAGCAGTCAACGGGTGTCCACAACTTCATGATGGTGTTCCTCTATGGCGGGGTTGCAGCAATGGTGGGGGGTGCGCTGACCGGGAGCTGGGGAGGAGACCTTATCTCGGAGACGTACCTTGGGAAGGGAAACGCAATCGCGAGGTTCGCCACCTCCCTTCGGATCATTGACCCTCTTCAGGCCGCGTTCCAGTTCCTCGTAATCGTCTGGATCATCGGCGCGTTGAACCAGTTCTATGCAGTCGGCCTGGCTATCTACAAGGCGGTGCGGAGAAGGGACTATGCTTCCATTGTCTATGATTGTGTCGGCTGGCTGCTGTTTCTCCCAGCCATCTCAGCGCTGTTGTTCATAGGGACCAAGTGGGGTATTGGATTCAGGTACGGATACCTCATCGCCTTGGCGACAGGAGCTGTGCTTCTCTTTCTTGGGGGAGCACGCCAGGGCAAAGGCGTGGGCAAGGTGTTGATGGGTCTCGTGAACCTCTACGGTATCCAGAGTTCCTATGGCGCCGGTTCGTTTCTGGGCGATGTCCTCTCGTACTCGCGCCTGCTTGCGTTGGGACTCACCACCTCGATGCTCGGGTCGGCCTTCAACATGATTGGATCTCTCGTGAAGATCCCTGTCGTTGGCGTGCTTCTGGGTGGTGTGGTGCTCTTGTTTGGACACTTGCTGAACTACTTCATGGGTACAATGGGTGCGTTCATCCATTCTGCTCGTCTCATTCTGCTCGAGTTCTTTGGACGGTTCTACGAGGGCGGAGCACCTCGGTTCCATCGTTTTGGGTTCTGGTCGGAAGTTGTCAAGATTGTCGACACATCGACTGTTCGGGAAAAATAGGAGGTACATCATGGGTATTGAAGCGTTGTGGTCAATTCTTGTCGGAGGTCTCGTAACGGCGCTCAGTGCTGTCGGGGCGGCGTTCGCCTTCAAACTCTCGAACACGCCGATGACATCGCTGAGTTCACTCTGGATATTCATGGGAGCAGCTTTTGTCATCAGTCTCGGTAGCCTTGGCTCTGCCATGGGAATTCGTATCAGTGGGTCTCAGGCGGCAGGAATACTCTCCGAGAAGCCGGAGCTTTTTGGCAAGATGTTTGTCATGATGGCTCTTCCGGGCACGCAGGGATTCTATGCTTTCGTCTATGGAATCATGATGATTGTACTATCTGGAGTTCTCAACAAGGGAGCGATCATCTCCAACGCGAAAGGTCTTGCGATGATGGCGGTCGGGATCGGTGTCGGCTCTGTCGAGTGGTTGTCCGCCATTGCTCAGGGACAGGCCGCCGCCGCCGCGGAGAGCCTCACTGCGCGTCAGCCCAGCAGTTTTGGCCAGGCCATCCTCATTCCTGCTCTGGTCGAGACCTATGCCGTCATAGCTCTGGTTTCCGGCATTCTGCTCTTGCTCTGGATCACCCAGGCAGCTTTCTAGGACGTCTTGCACATGGGAACCGAGGAACTCAGAGCTGCGGTTCTCCAGGAGGCGACTGCGGAGGCGACCGCCCTCATCGAGGCCGCCACTGTCCAGGCTTCACAACTTGTCGATAGTCAGAGGCGACAGCTGGAGGAACAGGCCAATATGCGGGTGGCGAAGCATCGCGCCATCCGGGACCGTGACATCGTGACCAAAGCTGCTGCGCTGAAGATCGAGTTGAGAAACGCCATCCTCAAGCGCAAGCAGGAACTGCTTGAAGGACTCTACCTGGAGCTCGAACAGAACGTCAGGAACGATGAGGCTCTCTATCGTGCGTATCTTAAGCGGGCTGTGGAGCAGATGGGACAAGAGCTGCCCCTCTCCATCGAGTGTCGACATCGGGATGAGTCCATCATCAGGGCATTGTTGCCCAAGCGTGAGGATGGGATGGATGTACGTATCGATGCTGTGCTCGCCGACGGCGATGGAGGTTTCATTGTCCACTTTGCCCAGGCGGAGCTTGACTTGACCCTGTCGGCAGCGTCCAGCGGCCTCCGAGAGGGCACGCTCGTTGAGGTCGCACAAGTCCTGTTTGGCGACAAGAAATGATCTCTCCGGTTGTCCCGCATCAGGCTGATTCGACCGACTATGCGTACGCCTCGGGCTCCTTTTCTGTCAGGCGAGGGTTGCTCCTTCCGGTTCAGGAGCTTCGGCGTGCATCGCTGACGGGCAAGGCCGAGTCTCTGCTGGCAGCTCTCAATCGCGGCGCCTACGCACCCATTGGGAGCGACATGTCGGCAGGTGAAGTTCTGGCGAGGGTCGAGAGCACGTGGCTGGCCTTTCTGGCACAAGCGACCCGTGATTTGCCGGAGACCTTCCTTCCATACCTGCTCGCAACCCTTGATGAGAAAGAATACGCGAAAGCCGGTCTGGCCGAAGCTCTTCTTGGTGGGGATGCCGGGGTATGCACTGATGAAACAAGCAGTGAGTACGCAGCATACTGTGCGCGCATCCAGATGGGGGGAAGTTCTCCTGGGCTGCTTGCCGAATCGGTTTTTGGAGTTTCGCTCTCAGAGGGGCTGAAAGCAGCGCAGGCAGGAGCTTCGGCTTCCGACGCCCAGACAGTGTTCGACTTCTCCTTCGAATCGACGCTGGAGGGTCTGGCAGCCATCTATGGACACCCTGCTGTTATGTCATACCTGGATGGCCTGCTGAAGCTCATGTTGGCCGGGCATGCACTGAAAATGAAGCTTCGCAGCGCATCCGGCGTTGGAGCACCTCTCGAGAGACTGTTGCCGTTTCTGAAGCCGGAGATACGTGTGTCGCTTGCGTTGATTGTGGAGCGCATCCAGGGTGTTTCGTGGGACATGCTCCAGCCGGCGGACCTTGTTCCAGAAGCGTCGGCATGGGTACTCGCCGTTGGACGGCGATACACTGCCGAGGAGCGGATGCAGATGCTTGAGGACGCCCTGGAGTCATGGCTTGTCGGACGCCCTGAAGCGACGGGATTTGAACCGTACGGAGTTGCGGTCGTCTTTGCCTTTCTGGTCGATTTCAGGCGAGAAGTCTGGTCACTACGGCGGTTTCTGAAAGCGGCAGCGTCCGGCGGGCTGCGTGTTGATGGGTCCGGAGGGGCGTTGTGAGCAAGGCGGCGGTTGTAACGACGCGCGACTCTGTCGGAGCGTTCGAAGCGTTGGGTTTTGCGGGCACTGTGGTCGAGGACGGTCTTCAGGCATCCCAGGCCGTTCAGTCGATTGTTCGTTCGGGGGGATTCGGGCTGGTCCTGCTGACGTCCGATGTGGCGGATGTGTGGTCTGGGTCGGCGGCGGCGCGCAGACTGGTTGTGCCCGTCGTGCTGGTAGTCCCAGTGACTTCATCAGCTTCAGGTGCAGCGACTGTTGCCGTGAGACGTCTTATAGAGAATGCGGTAGGCATTGACCTAGTTGGAAAATTGACGGAGGAGAAAAGCCATGACACACGGTGAGATCGTCAAGGTTGCCGGACCGCTCGTTGTCGCCAAGGCGCTGACGAACCCGCAGATGTATGAACTGGTGCGCGTCGGCGATGCGAAGCTCTTTGGTGAGATTATCGAGCTTCGAGGCGAGATGGCCAGCATCCAGGTTTATGAAGAGACAAGCGGTGTCGGGCCGGGCGAACCTGTTGTCCAGACAGGGAGCCTTCTTACTGTCGAACTCGGGCCGGGTCTCATCACTTCGATTTATGACGGAATCCAGCGGCCGCTCGACGCTATCCGTGCGCAGTATGGCGACTTCATTCCCCGTGGTGTGGCTCTTCCGGCACTGCCTCGCGACCGGAAGTGGCACTTTGTTCCATGCGTGAAGCTCGATGACGCCGTCGTCGAAGGAGACATTGTCGGATCGGTCCAGGAGACCAGGGCTGTCCTGCACCAGATCATGGTCCCCAGGGGTCTGGTGGGTCGGATCGCCTCGATAGCAGAGAACGATTTCACCGTCGAGGAACCCGTCGCAGTCCTGCGAACCGAGTCGGGCGAAGAGCGACCCATGACCATGATCCAGCGGTGGCCAGTCCGTAATGGCAGGCCCTATACGCGGCGCATGGCCCCGGACGCTCCGCTGGTGACCGGGCAGCGCGTCATTGACAGCCTGTTCCCTGTTGCCAAAGGCGGGACGGCTTGTGTTCCCGGACCTTTCGGCAGCGGCAAGACCGTTATCCAGCATCAGCTGGCAAAGTGGGCGAATGCCGACATCATTGTCTATGTTGGTTGTGGTGAGCGTGGGAACGAGATGACGGACGTCTTGCAGGAATTTCCACAGCTCAAGGACCCGAAGACCGGCGAGGTTCTCATGAATCGTACAGTCCTCATCGCCAACACATCCAACATGCCGGTCGCAGCTCGCGAGGCTTCGGTTTTCACTGGCATCACGATTGCAGAGTACTTCCGTGACATGGGCTACAGCGTCGCTCTGATGGCAGACTCCACGTCGCGGTGGGCAGAAGCCATGCGTGAGATTTCTGGACGGCTGGAAGAAATGCCCGGTGAAGAGGGCTATCCGGCTTACCTTGCATCAAGGGTGGCAGCATTCTACGAACGCGCCGGGAGATCCATGAGCCTTGGCAGCCAGCCTAGAGAAGGCAGTCTGAGTGTCATCGGGGCCGTGTCTCCTCCTGGTGGCGATTTGTCCGAACCGGTGGTTCAGGCTACCCTCAGGGCGGTCAAGGTCTTCTGGGCGCTCGATTCTCGTCTTGCATACGCACGGCATTTCCCAGCGATCGACTGGCTTCAGTCCTACTCGCTCTACAGCAACCTCCTCGAGCGCTTCTACGACAAGGAACTCGGCGAGCGCTGGAGTCAGGACATCCACGAGGTTCGAGCTCTGCTTCAGAAGGAAGCGGAGCTGCAGGAACTGGTTCGTCTCGTTGGTGTCGACGCGCTATCTGTCCCGGACCGCCTGGTCCTGGAATCGGCGAAGTCCATACGCGAGGACTTCCTGCAGCAGGGAGCTTTCACTGAGGGCGACAGCTACACGTCTCTCCGCAAGCAGTTGCGAATGCTTGACGTCATCATGTTGTGGAGCCATCTGGCGGGCAAGGCGGCGTCGGGGGGCGTACCACTTGGCGCTGTGCTCGCGATGCCGGTCAGAATCGACATCGCTCGCTCAAAGAACATTCCCGAGGCGAACCTTGCTGCCTTCGACACGCTTGAGAACTCGATAGGGAAGGGTTTTGAGGCTCTGTCGGAGATGGGCACGACTGCACGGGAGGAGTACCATGAATAGGGATTACCGAACAGTTCGCGAAATCGTGGGGCCGCTCGTCCTTCTGGATGGGGCTCAGAATGTCAAGTACGGTGAGCTCGTCGAATTGCGCACGATTTCTGGTCTGAGACATGGGCAAGTGCTCGAGGTCTCAGGCGGAACGGTCCTGATCCAGGTCTTCGAGGGTTCGTCGGGAATGGACACCGGTCAGACAGTGACTCGATTCCTTGGACACGGGCTGCAGTTCGGGGTCTCGCGTGACATCGTGGGCCGGGTGTTCAACGGACTCGGAGCACCGATCGATGGAGTTGCCCCGATTCTCCCCGAGAAAGTGCTGGACATCAATGGCGACCCCATGAATCCGTATGCGCGCGACTACCCCGACGAGTTCATACAGACGGGCATCTCTGCAATCGACGGGCTCAATACCCTTGTGCGGGGCCAGAAGCTGCCGATCTTTTCGGGCAGCGGTCTTCCTCACGCCGAGATCGCTGCACAGATTGCCAGGCAGGCTCGGGTGCTTTCCGGAACTGACGAGTTCGCCGTCGTTTTTGGCGCGATGGGCATCACATTCGAAGAAGCTGACTATTTCATATCGGATTTTCGGAAGAGTGGTGCAATCAATCAGTCGGTTCTGTTCATGAACCTGGCAAATGATCCGGTCATCGAGCGCATAGCGACTCCTCGTTTTGCACTGTCCGCCGCCGAGTACCTGGCTTTCGAACTCGGAATGCACGTTCTGGTCATCCTGTCCGACATGACCAACTACTGTGAAGCTCTGCGCGAGATCTCCGCAGCGCGGAAAGAGGTGCCGGGCAGGCGCGGCTATCCGGGATACCTCTATACGGATCTGGCTACAATCTATGAGCGAGCCGGCCGCATCAAGGACAAGAAGGGGTCGATCACGCAGCTGCCAATCCTGACGATGCCAGAAGACGACAAGACGCATCCCATTCCGGACCTCACGGGCTACATTACCGAGGGTCAGATCTTCCTGAGCAGGTCATTGCATCAGGCGGGCATCTACCCGCCGATCGATGTGCTGCCTTCGCTTTCGCGGCTGAAGGACAAGGGTATCGGCAAGGGCAAGACGCGCGAGGATCATTCTGGCCTTCTCAACGAGTTGTTCGCCGCCTACGCCCGAGGACGCGATGCCAAGGAGCTTGCAATTGTTCTCGGCGAGTCGGCGCTGACAGAGACGGACCGGACCTTCGTGAAATTCTCGGATGAGTTTGAACGTCGTTTTGTCCGGCAAGACCGCGACGAGGACCGGTCGATCGAACAGACCCTGTCCATCGGGTGGGAACTTCTTTCGATGCTGCCACTGCAGGAACTGAAGCGTGTCTCGCCAGCCATGATAGAGAAGTACATGCCGAAGCGTACGGCGTAGGCAAAGCGATGATCCTCAAGGTCAACCCGACCAGAATGGAACTTCTGCGGATGCAGAAGCGTTTTGTTCTTGCTCGGAGGGGTCACAAGCTTCTCAAGGACAAGCTCGAGGGTCTCATGAAGACGTTCATCAGGCTTGCAGAGGAGTATGGTGACTATCGGGCGCACGTTGACCACGAACTGCCGGACGCACTGGCTGGGTTCAAGGGTCAAACCGCCACGTACCCCGCGGTCGTTGTGGAGCTTCTCTCGCGGACAGTCTCTACTCGTCTGGATATTGAAGCAGGAACCAAGACCGTCATGAATGTGGCCCTGCCTGCGCTGTCCTTCTCGATCTCAGATTTCGAGTCTCCGTCATTCGCCGGACTGGAGGGAGCCGGGGTGGAAGCTTCTCTTCTGAGGCTGTACGAGTTGATCCCGTCCATCGTGAAGCTAGCTCAGATTGAGGCAAGCATACGCCTGATGGCGGAGGAAATTCAGCGAACCCGGCGGCGGGTGAATGCCCTCGAGTATGTCATGATCCCCAACCTTGAGGAGACGATTCGGTTCATTTCGTCGAAACTGGACGAGAATGAACGGGCAAACACCACGAGGCTTCTGAAAATCAAGGAGATGATCCGGTCTCATTGAAGACACGTCAGCGTATGTTCGAGGCGGTCTTGTCATGTCGACAGGCGTATCTCGGGAAGTCCATAGAGGTACTGGACAAGGTCGTCCGACTGCCGGACGACCGCGTTGCTCATCGGGATGTCGTGACATATGCGGGCGGAGCTGTCTGTGTCGTGGCATTGACGGCCGACAATCGTGTCGTCCTTGTGCGCCAATACAGACCAGCCCCCGAGATGGTCATGCTTGAGATCCCGGCTGGGCGCCGTGACGTGCGGGAACACTTTCTCACTGCCGCACGCCGGGAACTTCGTGAGGAGACCGGATATATTGCGAGCTCCTGGAAGAAGTGTATCGAATTCTGGCCCAGCCCCGGCTTCGTCGATGAACGACTGACGTTGTATGTTGCGAAGGGTCTTCGGCATGGTCCCACCGAGATGGATTCCGACGAGTTCGTCAGACCAGTACTGATGCCTGTCACCGAAGCCATTGAACGATGCCGCGACGGGCGCATGAATGATGCAAAGACACTCATCGGGTTGCTCTGGTACGCCGCGTTCGAAGGATCGGAGGGCTCCTAGGCGATGGCTTTCTGGTATGTTGTCGCCTTCCGCATCGCCGCTGTGTTGCCCGTTTGGCTCAAACGGGTCATTGCCCAGTTCATTGCGTGGGGCTACTTTGCCTTCAACGCGAGGCAGAGGCGAGGAGTCTTCGCGAACCTGAGAATCATGCGGCCCGAAGTGAGCCATCGGGAGCTGTCACGGTTGGCGTTGCGGACGTTCGAACAGGCTGGCATGAACCTGGTCGACTTCTTTGGGATACCGTCCACCAGCGATGTCCGCATCGAATCGATGATCGTGAACTTTGCAGACATGCACGTGCTACTCGACCAGCGATCCGCTGGCAGGCCGTTCTGCTTGGTTGGCGGGCATTATGGAGACTGGGAGCTGGCCGGGGCGATGTTTGGCCTTGGCGGTTACAGGACACACGCGATTGCGCTCACGCAGAACAGCCGGGTCGTCCAGCGGCTCTATGAGTTGCTCCGTGTTCGTTTTGGAGTGACGGCCCACGACGTTCGGTTTGGATTCAGGCAGCTCCTCCGACATCTACCAGAGGGCGAAGTGCCGGCCATTGTCTCCGACAGAGACTACACTGGCAGTGGCGAGGAAGTGGAGTTCTTTGGGCATCCAGTCCGCTTTCCCCGTGGGGCAGCACTGCTTTCTTTTCGCAGGAAGCTCGTCGGGATTCCTGTTTTCCTTATACGACAGCAAGACGGCAGGTTTCTGCTGGAGTTTGGCCGACCAATCAACCCGGAAGCCTCGGACGAGCGGTCCTGGGTGCGAGCCTTTGTCGTGGACTTCGTGCAACAGTACGAGGCCATTGTTGACCAGGATCCCACACAGTTTCTGAATTTCTTTGATTTCTGGAGCACCGTCATATGAGAATCGCTGTGGTTATTCCCGCGTTCAACGAAGAACACAACATCGCGGCTGTGGTGGAAGGGGTGCGTCCGTTTGTGACCGCCACCGTGGTCATCGACGATGGTTCTGCCGACAATACAGCTGGGGCCGCGCGTGCTGCGGGTGCCATCGTCCTTTGCCACGAGTCCAATGTGGGCAAGGGCGCTGCGCTCAAGACTGGATTCAGGTATCTCATCGATAGTGGTTATGATGGCGCGGTTACCATCGATGCTGACGGACAGCATGACCCTGCTGAGATCCCACTGTTCATCGCTGCGGCTGAACAAGGCTACGACATGGTCGTCGGAAATAGGATGTCGAATGTCTCGACGATGCCCTTCATCCGAAGATTCGCGAACCATGCGTCTTCATCCCTCATCAGCCTGTTCCTTGGGCAGAACGTCCGCGACAGCCAGAACGGTTTTCGCTACTACAAGCTGACTTCGGTCCTCTCTCTGCCGCTGAAGGCGAACAAGTACGACCTGGAGACCGAGGTGATCTTCAAGATGGGCAGGGCAGGGTATCGGATAGGCTGGGTGCCGACTCGGACGATCTACCGGACGGAGGCAAAGAGCAAGATCAACTCGCTCACTGACACTCTCAGGTTTGTCGGCGTGCTCGTGCGATATGGTCTGTTCAGACGGTAGGTTGACTCGTTGCGCCAGTGCGGACCGCTTTCGAGCGCACAATGTGAAGATAAGAGGGAATTGCAGCCCCTGTCCCCTGGCTGTACAGGTACTCACGAGAGATGAGAATGTGAAGAGGTGTTTGCCTGACAAGAGAGGCTGATTGACGAAGTCGACAAAATCGTGGAGAAAGCCCAGTTGACTGTCAAACAAAAGAGAGTAGACTTTTGATTTGACCGCTTTTTTCCATACCGATATGAAAGGAGAGCCATGCGCGTGGCAGGAGATATTATAGACTTTACCAAAATCAAATCAAGTTACGCGATGCCCGACCTCCTCCAGCTCCAGAAGACGTCTTATGACTGGCTTCTGGGACCAGGTCTTGCTCAGATCTTTGCGAGAGTGTTCCCCATCGACACCGCCAAATTGCGGATCGAGTATGTGAATCACGATATCGAACGGCCCGCCAAGTCGATGGAAAACTGCCGCAAGGCAGGACTGAGCTTTGAGGCGATGGTTCGCGCCAACTTCCGCCTTATCAACAAGGAAACCGGCGAGATACGGGAACAGCCACTCATCATCACGCAGATTCCCCTCATGACGCCGTTTGGAACGTTCCTCATCAATGGCGCGGAACGCGTGATCGTTTCACAACTGGTCCGCTCGCCCGGGGTCTATTTCGAGGGCGGGAAGGACAAACTGTCCGGCGCACAGATCTACATGGTGACCCTTATTCCTGACCGGGGAAACTGGATGGAAATTGAGGCCGGCAAGGATGATGTCATCTATACGCGCCTTCGGAAGAAGGCTCACAAGGTTCCCATGACTCTGGTGCTCAAGGCTCTTGGCATCGAGTCCAACGAGGAGATCGAGCGCCTTTTCACCATCGAGAAGACCGAGCGCCTATCCACCGAACAGCTTCGGTCGATGTTCGATCAGGTCGAGTATACGGCTGTCGAGCCACTTCTGGATTCCAAGGGCAAGGAGATCATCAAGGAAGGTGCTGCGATCACCAGGAAAGCAATGAGCCTTCTCGAGAATCATGGCGCGAGATCGTTCCTGGTCAGCAGCAGGCAGCCTGACCGCTGGATTGTCAAGACACTCAAGGCTGACAAGACCGCGAATCAGGAAGAGGCGGTGAAGCAGATCTTCAAGGAGATGCAGCCGAAGGAGCGCCTTACGCTCGAGGCTGCGCAGAGTCTGCTCTCGACTCTTCTGACCGACCAAGCATACAACACGTTTACGCCGATTGGCCGCTACAAGATCAATAAACGATTTGGAACGGACAGCGATTCTGCCGTTCTGACCAAAGACGACTATGTTTCCATTATTCGGCACCTGATTGATATCCGCGAGCGCAAAGCCAACTTCGATGATATCGACAGCCTGGCGAACCGTCGTATCAGGCGTGTGGGGGAATTGCTTGCCGAGGAAATCCAGGACAGCATGCTGAAGGTAGCCAAGGCGACCCGTGACAAGGTCACGATCTACTCATCAGAGCAGATGATGAACCTCCAGAATGTCCTCAACACCAAGCCGGTCATCTCTTCTATCAGGAACTTTTATGGACAGAGTCAGCTATCCCAGTTCATGGAACAGATCAATCCGTTATCAAGTCTTGCGCACAAGAGACGGCTTAGCTCTCTCGGACCAGGCGGTCTGAACAGGAAACGGGCGGGCGTGGAAGTCCGGGACATCCACTCTTCCCACTACAGCCGTATTTGCCCCATCGAGACTCCGGAGGGCGGAAACATAGGACTTATCAACAGTTTGAGTTCATACGCCAAACTCGACCAGTATGGATTCATCACAGCGCCATATGCCAAAGTCGAGAAGGGCCGCAAGGACGAGAAGAATGTTGTCTATATGGACGCCGAGGAGGAAGAGTACTATTCGATCGCTCAAGCCAATACTGCTGTTGATGAAAAGAGCCGTCTGACTTCGAAGACGGTTGTCGCCCGGCAGCGCAGCGAAGGCGGCGAAATCCTCCCGAAAGAGCTTCCCGCAGGCAAGGTCGACTACATTGACCTCTTGCCGTCGCAGATATTCGGGATTTCAGCCTCGTTGATCCCCTTCCTTGAGCATGACGATGCAAACCGCGCTCTCATGGGTTGCAACATGCAGCGACAGGCGGTGCCGCTGGTACGTCCCGATCGCGCCCGCGTTTCGACTGCCATGGAAGGCAGGGTTGTTCATGACAACGGGGACCTCGTGCTCAGCGATGTGGACGGGATCGTCTCGTATGTGGATGCCGAGCAGATCCGCATTTCGCCTCTGGCTGATGTGGCGGACCTCCAGGCCGGCAGCATTCCGGTGGACGTCATTCCCGTCATGCTCGCTTCAGATGCAAACGAGCCTGGCATTCTTGGCGAGGTCCGCATGGTGCCTATTTCCTTCGCTCCTGCCGGTGTCCCAGAGGATATTCTTAAACTGATAGGCTCGGAGATTTCGCGCGAGCAGGTCGAGGTTCTTTCGGATGCCGGGGTCGAATCGTTTCAATTCGTTCCCGCAGGCTCCATCGTTCAGAATTCGCTGACAGACCTGTTCGACGTGCAGATCAATGATGGTCTGGTCGGGAACGTGCTGGCTGAGGATGTGCTGGAAGGCAAGAACAAGGTCCACAAAGCCGGCACAAAGATCACTGAGACTTTGCTTGGCCGCCTCATCAACAACGCGAAAATCCGTTCTCTTCCGATACAGGAAGGCGATGAGACCACGTCGGTCGAACTGCAGATGCTTGCCATGACTCCCATTGGGCAGCAGGTTCTTGGCCATCGGATTCTGGGTGTGACATCGGGGCAGGACCTGAGCTCCAATATCGGCCGCACAGTCGGCGAGGAGAGTCTCCGCGACCTCTTTGCCAGGGATAAGAATGCGAGCATCCTGACGTACGATCCTGCCAAGGCAGCAGGCTATGAGCTCTTCCGAGTCAACGGATCGCTTACAGGCCAGACACTGGCTGAGGACGTTCAGCTTCGCAAGCCCAAGGTCAGGAAGCTGGCTGTTGGAAGAAAGCTGACCCGCAATGACCTGATTCTGATGGCGAAGAACGGAGTGACCCATGTTTCTGTTCCCCGGGCTCGCGTGTTCGAGCTTCAGAAGTTCAAGCGGACGAACCAGGATACGTGTATCAACCAGCACCCGGCCGTTTCCACAGGAGCAGAAGTACACGTTGGCGATCTTCTCGCAAATGGCTATGCGTCTGCAGAGGGCGAACTTGCCCTGGGCAAGAACCTCCTCGTTGCATATGTCCCGTGGCGGGGGTACAACTACCAGGACGGCGTTATCGTCAGTGAGCGTCTTGTACGCGACGATAGTCTTTCGTCCATTCACATTAAGGAGCACAAGATCGAGGTGAGGTCGACCGAGTTCGGCAAAGAGGAAATCACCCGGGACCCACCCAATGTCTCCAAGGAACTCGCGCGCCATCTTGACGAGCGCGGCGTGGTTCAGGTCGGTGCGCACGTCAAGGCTGAGGATGTTCTTGTCGGCAAGATCACGCCACGTGCTGAGCAGGAGGAATCCCCTGAGGTCAGGGTCTACTTCGCTCTGTTCCATGACAAGGCCCGTGATTACAAGAATACGTCCTACAAGGTCCCTCCCGGAGAGGACGGAGTCGTCATTGACGTTCAGGAGATCACGAAAGACAACACGAGTGATGCTCTGCCTGTCGGCGTCGAACGGATTATTAAGGTCTATGTCGCCAAGAAACGCAAGATCATCGTCGGAGACAAAGTCGCGGGACGCCATGGAAACAAGGGCGTCATAACGCGCATCCTGCCGGAGGAGGACATGCCGTTCCTGCAGGACGGAACGCCTGTCGACGTTATCCTGAGCCCGCTCGGCGTACCCTCACGCATGAACATCGGCCAGCTCCTTGAGGCCAGTCTGGGTATCGCTGCCCGAAAGTTGAACGTTCGCGCCGTAACGCCTGTGTTCAACGGCGCTAACGAGGAAGAGATCAAAGCCCTTCTTCGCAAGGCCGGACTCAACGACAGCGGCAAAGAGGACGTTCGAGATGGGGTCTATGGCAAGTACTTCGATAGCCAGGTTACCGTAGGAGAAGCATACATTCTCAAGTTGATTCACTTGGCCGAAGACAAGATGCACGCACGCTCGACTGGCCGCTACACCCTCATTACCCAGCAGCCAATCGGTGGCAAGGCACAGTTCGGCGGCCAGCGCTTCGGAGAAATGGAAGTGTGGGCCCTGGAGGCGTATGGTGCCTCGACCGTACTGCAGGAGATGCTGACGATCAAATCAGACGATCTTGAGGGCAGACGCGTGGCGTATGAACGTCTCACGAAGGGAAACAACCTCTTCGAAACGGGTTCTCCAGAGTCATTTAACGTTCTTGTGAAGGAGCTTCGCGGGCTTGGGCTGGACTTGGAGACACTGCCGAAGGCAGGGGACACCCACGCGAAGAGCACCAAGGTAGTGCTGGAAGACAACGAATAACATTCTCTAGGGGAGGAAAAGGTGAGCAGATTCAGCCCGAGTGACATAAGGAACTTCGCGCTAGTTGGACAAGGCGGCTCTGGCAAGACGATGATCACAGAACGCCTGGTTTTCCATGCCGGCGCGAGCCAGAGAGTCGGCCGTGTCGAAGATGGGACTACTGTTTCCGACTACCTGGATGAGGAAATCAAACGCCACATCAGCACAAGCATTGGCCTTTGCGAGTTTGACTACAAAGGGGTTCGCCTGAATCTGCTTGATACCCCGGGGTATGCCGATTTCATGACAGAAGCACAGGAAGCGGTCAGGGTAGCCGACGCCGCACTCCTCGCAATCAACGCCGGGGCTGGTATTGAAGTCCAGACCCCTCGTTTCTGGGGTTTGTGCGAAGCACAGCGTATTCCCGTCGCATTTGTGATCAACAAGGTTGACTTGGAGAATATCGACTTCGATGCCCGGGTTGCCGAGTTGCAGGATGCTTTCGGACACAAGGTCGCCGTACTGACGATCCCGATTGTCTCAGGTCCTGCTTTCTCTTCGTTTGTCAACGTCCTCACTGGCAAGGTCCATGCGTACACAGCCGGCAACAACGAGGCGAGTGTGTCCGATGCCATTCCCGATGCTGTCAGGTCCGACTACGAGTCGGCACGCGTTGCCCTCACGGAAGCTGTTGCGGAATCGGATGACGCTATCATGGAAAAGTACCTCGGGGGCGAAGCTCTGACTCAAGACGAGCTCGCGATGGTCTTCACGAAAGCGTTCAAGAGGCGGCAGGTCTTCCCAGTGCTTAGCGTGTCTGCCCTGAAAGGGGTCGGTTGCGACTACCTCATGGATTTTCTGTCATCCTACGCTCCGTCGCCCGTAGAGGTTTCGGTCCAGGCGACTCGCAAGGGTACGGAGGAGATGCTGGAAGTCAAGGCGGATCCGGCTGCGCGTGTAGCAGCGCTTGTGTTCAAGACGACGTCGGACCCGTTTGTCGGCAAGTTGTCGTTCATTCGCGTCTATAGCGGGAAGATCGCTCACGAAATCTATAACGGAACGAAAGATGTCTCCGAGAAAGTCGGTGGCCTCTTCCACATGATTGGGAAGAAGCAGGAACCGGCGGACGAAGGAATCGCCGGGGACATCCTCGTCATCTCGAAATTGGTACAGACTGCGACGAACGACACGATTTCGACAAAAGACATGCCTCTTGACCTGGCGCCCATCGTGTTCTCACCACCCCTTCTCATGCGTTCTCTCAAACCGAAGACGAGGGCCGACGACGACAAGCTGAGCTCCACCCTGAGCCGGCTCAAAGAAGAAGAACCTGCCGTGGTCATCGACAAGAATGCAGAGACCCATGAAACCATCCTCAGCGGTTTGGGTGAAGCCCATCTTCAGGTTATCGTGGAACGTCTTCAGAAGAAATTCGGCGTGAACATCGATCTGGAAGTGCCCCGGGTACCATACCGCGAGACGATCAAGAGCAAGGCGCGCGTGGAGGGAAAGCACAAGAAGCAGACTGGCGGTCACGGCCAATTCGGTCATTGCTGGATTGAGATGGAACCAAACAATCGCGGTGGTGGCTGGGTCTTCGAGAACAAGGTGTTCGGAGGAGCAATCCCGAAACAGTACATCCCCGCCATTGAGAAGGGCATGCTGGAGACCATGAACAAGGGCCAGTTGGCCGGATATCCCGCTGTGGACATCAAGGTTACGGTTGTTGATGGGTCCTACCATCCGGTCGATTCGTCGGAAATGGCGTTCAAGTTGGCTGGATCGTTGGCGTTCAAGAAGGGATTCGAACAGTGCAATCCTATTCTGCTGGAGCCGATCGTTGCGCTCGAAACCATTGTCGACGAGAAGTATATGGGTGACGTCATGGGTGACCTTACGAGCAAGCGTGGCAAGATCTCAGGCATGGAGAACGTACAGGGCAAGCAGATCATCAAGGCGTCTGTCCCGCTTGCAGAGATGTTGAACTACGGTATCGACCTGGGATCTATTACCCAGGGAACCGGTACATACTCGATGAAGGTCAATCACTACGAGGAAGTGCCCGAGCGTATTGCTGAGAAGATCATCGCCGACGCGAAGGCCACCATGGTCGCTGAGGAAGAAGAGTAGTTCGAAGGGAGGAAGATTGAGAAACAACAAGATCGAGGCTCTGTCCCTCCACTTGGCTTCACCGGAGGAAATACGCAGCTGGTCACACGGAGAGGTTGCCGAAGCTGAGACGCTTGACTATCGGAGTGGCAAACCGAAGCCTCATGGACTATTCTGCGAGATCATCTTCGGGCCGACCAAGAGTTTTCAGTGCCGTTGCGGCAAGCTCAAGGGAAAAAGCTTCGAGGGGCAGGTCTGTGACAAGTGCCACGTCGAAGTAGCTGACTCGAACGTCCGCCGTGAGCGCATGGGGCACATCGAGCTTCACGCTCCGGTCGCACATATCTGGTACTTCCGCAACGCCGTCAACTATATTGCCCTCCTCCTCGAAATGCCCAGCAAGGCTGTCGAGAAGGTCGTCTATTTCGGCAGCTGGCTTGTCCTGGACCCAGGCAATGCCGAGGGCCTGGTGCGCAAGCTGCTCCTCCCGGATGAGGACTACCGCGACCGCCGTCTCAAGGGCGAGAAGTTCGTCGCCAAGAAGGGCGCCGAGGCGTTCCTCGAACTCCTGAAGGACCTCGACCTGTACAAGATGCGGGACAACCTCCTCGTCCGGATCAAGGGCAAGTCTCGTCAGGACCGCGCAAAGGCAGTCAAGCAGCTGGATGTGGTCACGGCTCTCATCAACAATAGCCGGAAGCCTACGGACATGATCATGACCCGCATCCCGGTGATCCCGCCGGACCTTCGGCCGCTCGTTCAGCTGGAGGGTGGCCGGTTTGCGTCCGACGACCTTAACGAGCTGTACCGTCGGGTTATCAACCGCAACAACCGCCTGGGGAAGATGCTTGACGAGAGCGCCCCCGAGATCCTGCTGCAGAACGAGAAACGGATGCTTCAGGATGCCGTGGACGCTCTGCTGGACAACAGCAAGCGTCAGTATCCCGTTGTCAATGCGAACGGCCGCCCCCTGCGCTCCCTCAGCGACAAGCTGAAGGGAAAGGAAGGGCGATTCCGTCAGAACCTTCTGGGTAAGCGTGTCGACTATTCCGGTCGTGCCGTCATTGTCTCGGGACCGCAGCTCAAGATCAGTCAGTGCGGCGTTCCCAAGGAAATGGCGCTCGAACTGTTCAAGCCGCATGTCATCTACCGGCTCATGCGCGAAGGCGTCGTCGGCAGTATGAAGGTTGCCAAGGACATCGTCGAGAAGCCCACACCGGAAGTGTGGAGTATCCTCGAGAAGGTCGTCAAGGGCAACGTCGTGCTGCTGAACCGTGCGCCGACCCTTCACCGTCTGTCGATCCAGGCTTTTGAACCCGTCCTCATCGACGAGAAGGCCATCCAGATATCGCCTCTCGTGTGCACTCCGTTCAACGCCGACTTCGACGGAGACCAGATGGCCATCCATCTTCCGCTGAGTCTTGCAGCTCAGGCCGAAGCCCGCCTGCTGATGCTTTCGTCCTACAACATCTTCTCACCTGCAAGCGGCAACCCTATGGCGGGTCCCGTTCAGGACATGGTGCTCGGCGCCTACTATCTCACCTATGAGATCAAGGACAAGATGAAGGCGATGAAGTGGAATTCCACTCCTGCTTACAGCGAACAGGACGTCCTCTACCTCTTCGAGTCTGGGAAGTTGCGCGTCCATGACCCGATCCTTGTTCGCCTTGGTGGCGTGAAGATCCGTACGACTGCAGGTCGGGTTGTGTTCAACGATGAACTCCGGGCAACTATCTTCGAGGGCGAGGCCAAGTATCGTGACTTCCCCTTCCAGAACAAGACGATGCCCAAGAAGGAGATTGAGGCGATGATCCTGGACTTTTCGCGCCAGTTTGGCGTGTCCAAGACCTGTGTTCTTCTCGACAACATCAAGGCACTTGGATTCAAGTATGCGACCGATTCGGGCATATCCATTGGACTGTCGGACATGGAAGTGCCGCCGGAACGGCAGCACATCCTCGACGATGCCGACAGGTCCGTCCGCGACATCAACGAGTTCTACGACAATGGTCTTCTGTCTTACAACGACCGCTATCTGAAGGTGGTGAAGGTCTGGCAGGACAAGGGCGAAGAGATCGAACGGGCGGTATTCCGCAACCTTACCGAAGAGAACTCTGTGCGTATCATGGCTGACTCAGGTGCTCGTGGAAGCAAGAAGCAGATCGTGCAGATGACCGGCATCCGAGGCTTGATGTCGGACCCCTCGGGAAAGATCATCGAGTTCCCCATCAAGTCCAATCTCCGTGAGGGTCTGTCTGTGCTCGAGTACTTCCTATCGACACACGGTACCCGCAAGGGACAGGCGGACACGGCACTGAAGACATCTGACTCGGGCTACCTGACGCGTCGCCTTGTTGATGTTGCGCACGAACTGGTGGTCCGCGAAGAAGACTGCACACACTCTCAGGCCCGTGAGATCAAGATTGGCAATCTGGTGGTATCTTCCCTTTCGGAGGAGCTGGCGGGCAAGATTGCCGACGAACAGGTCATCAATCCTCTGACCGGGGAGACCATCATCCAGCCCGGCGAGGAGATTTCGTGGGAACAGGCAAAACGCCTGGAGGCCCTGGGCCTCAAGTTCCTGAAGATCCAGCGGTATGTCGGTGGCTTGACTGTTCAGCCTGTCGTCGACGGTGGTGCCGTCATCGTCGGTCTCCGCGAACAGATTGCCGGCCGGTACGCAGCCGATGATATCGTGCTTCGCGCATCGACGATTAAGGTAAACCCTGTCTGGTCGAAGACAACGCTCGAACGTATCCTCGACCGACCCGTTGCGACCGACATCGTGTCTGCTGAGGGAAAGAAGACGCTTGCAGAGAAGGGAGACACGCTTACTGAGAAGGTGCTTGCGGCAACGAAACGCGCCGGCATCACGTCTGTCGAGGTGGTCGTGGACGAAGATATTGTTCTGGTTCCCAAGGACGGCCTCATTCGTGACGAAGCAGCGATTGCTATCGAGCAGTTTGGTATCACCAGCGTGCGCCTTCGTTCTGCCATTACGTGCCAAAGTGAGAACGGTGTCTGTGCCATGTGCTACGGCCGCGACCTGTCCACCGGCAATGATGTCCAGGTCGGGGAGGCGGTCGGTGTCATCGCGGCTCAGTCCATCGGTGAACCCGGTACGCAGCTCACCCTCCGCACGTTCCACACAGGAGGCATCGCGGTCGTCGATATCACGACCGGTCTGCCTCGCGTCGAGGAGATCTTCGAAGGACGTACCCCGAAGGGGCAGGCGGTCGTCTCGACGGTGGATGGTGTCTTCCACGTCGTCGATGTCAAGGAGAAGAATCTCGAGGAGAGGAAGCAGATTGTTGTCACGCCCAAAACGGGTGGCGAAGCCAAGTTCAAAGTCTTGCCGATGACCAGGTTCCGCGTGAAGGATGGAGCGCACGTTCGAGTAGGGGACCAGCTTACTGAGGGCTCCATCGACCCCAAGGGTCTCCTTGAGCTGGTGGGCGTCGAGGAGACGGCCCGCTACCTGGTTCAGGAAGTCCAGAAGGTCTACCGTTCTCAGGGTGTCGATATCAACGTCAAGCACGTGGAGATGATCATTCGCCAGATGTTGAAGAAAGTGAAGGTTGTCGACCCGGGCGATACCACGTTCTTCACCGACCAGATCGTGAGCAAGCACGAACTCCTGTTACAGAACCGGAAGGTCCGTGCGCAGGGTGGCAAGCCCGCGTCGTTCGACCTCGTGCTTCAGGGTATCACAAAATCCTCGCTCGAAACGGATAGTTTCCTGTCCGCTGCGTCATTTCAGGAGACGCCAAGAGTGCTTGCTGACGCAGCTATCAAGGGCAAGATCGACCGGCTCACCGGCCTCAAGGAAGCAGTCATCGTAGGCAAGTCGATTCCTGCTGGTACATCGTCTCCAGAGCTCATGTTTGAGAAGCGCAAGACCGATGCAGAACGTGTGCGGGAGACTCGCGGGAATCAGATTTAGGGCACATGCGGCCAGAGAGTCGAGCGAGTGACGTCCAGGCCGCGCGGGTGTGATTTTTCAAGGGGGCGAGAGCTTGACACTTGCCCCCTATTGCATATCATTTAGAGATGTGTATTTACGTCCTTAGGAGGAAACTGTATGGCGACATTTAACCAGCTGGTGCGGTCCCCCCGCGTTCAGCCGAAGTTCAAGACAAAGACTCCGGCTCTCAAGGGTTGCCCACAGAAGAGGGGTGTCTGCACCCAGGTCAAGACCGCGACACCGAAGAAGCCTAACTCCGCATTGCGCAAGATTGCCAGAGTTCGTCTGACAAACGGCATGGAGGTCACGGCTTACATCGGCGGCATCGGTCATAATCTCCAGGAGCACTCGATGGTGCTGATTCGTGGCGGCAGGGTCAAGGATTTGCCTGGCGTGCGCTATCACATCATTCGTGGAACACTGGATACCGCAGGCGTGGCCAATCGCATGAAGGCACGTTCGAAGTACGGAGCCAAGCGAGCCAAGAAGGGCGCCGCAGCAAAGAAAGGTGGCAAGTAATGCCCAGGAAGAAGCGGCAGTTCCGCAAGCCAGCTCAGGCTGATCCCATCTACAACAGCGAGCTGTTGAACCACTTCATCAACAAGATCCTCAAGAAGGGCAAGAAGGTCAAGGCGCAGGGTATTGTGTATGGAGCCATCAAGCTCATCGACGGGAAGGGCGCAAAGCCTGGCATCGAAGTCTTCCAGCAGGCTGTTGAGAAATGCCGGCCCCTGGTTGAGGTGAAGCCCCGCCGAGTCGGTGGAGCCACACTTCAGGTACCTGTCGAGGTTGACTCACGCCGTGGTATCAACCTGAGCATGGAATGGATCGTCGATGCCGCGAAGAAACGCGCTGGCAAGTCGATGATCGAGAAAATAGCATATGAGATGATTGACGCGGTATCTGAGACGGGCTCCGCCTTCAAGAAGAAGTCGGATGTCCACAGGATGGCAGAGGCAAACAAGTCTTACTCTCACTATCGCTGGTAGAGTCGGAACGCTGTCGAAGGGTAGTGGCACTGCATGCTTAATCAGAACGATCTGACCAACATACGAAACATCGGTATTATTGCTCACATCGATGCCGGGAAGACGACGACCTCGGAACGAATTCTCTACTACACCGGGTCGACGTACAAGCTTGGCAATGTCGATGATGGCAATACGACCACTGATTTCCTTCCCCAGGAGCGTGAGCGGGGCATTACGATTCAGTCTGCTGTTGTCACAGCTTTCTGGAAGGGATTCAAGATCAACATCATTGATACGCCCGGCCACGTGGACTTCACGGCAGAAGTGGAACGCGCTCTCAGAGTGCTTGATGGGGGTGTCATCATCCTGTCTAGCGTCGAAGGTGTACAGGCCCAGTCGGAAACCGTGTGGCGTCAGGCGGATAAGTACCATGTTCCGCGCATCGTCTACATCAACAAGTACGACCGTGTTGGTGCAGATTTTGGGAAAACAGTTGCGGCAATTCGCGAGAAACTTGGAGCACGGCCTGCCTTGGTGCAGCTGCCGGTCGGAAAGGAAGATACGTTTGTAGGAATCCTCGACGTGATGGAAGCCAGGAAGTACCTGCTTACTGACCCCACCGGCGAAACCTACGAAACCGTCGAACTGGACGAAGGTGAGGCTGCTCAGGTTGCTGAAGCTCGCGAGCAGCTCATCGAGGCAGTAGCCGAAGTGGACGACGAAGCTTTGGAGGAGTATGTCGCTACCGGCACGATGGAGTGGGATCATGTCAGGCCTGCCCTTCGTCGGGCAACAATTGCGAATCTCATAGTCCCAGTGTTCGTCGGGTCATCATTTCGCAACAAGGGCATTCAGCTCTTGCTGGATGGTATTGTGGACTATCTCCCTTCGCCCCTGGATGTGAAGCCGGCTGTCGGCAAGATTCCAGGGATTGACGAGAAGGTAGACGTCATGAGCGACGTGAGCGGTCCTCTGGTGGCTCTGGTCTTCAAGATCGTGTCCGATCCCTATGTTGGTATTCTGTCCTATGTACGTGTCTACTCAGGGGTCATGAGGAGCAGCTCATACGTCGTGAATGCGAACAAAGGTGACAAGCAGCGGGTCAGCAGGCTTCTTCGGATGCATGCCAACAAGCGTGAGGATGTTGAGGAACTTGGAGCCGGAGATCTCGGGGCTATCGTTGGCTCGAGAGACGTCATCACCGGCACGACCCTGTGCGACGAAGAGAAGCTCATTCAGTTGGAAACCATGCATTTCCCCGAGCCGGTGGTTTCGGTTGCGGTTGAGCCAAAGACCAAGGCTGATCAGCAGAAACTTGCCGCGTCACTGGCCAAGTTCGCGATCGAGGATCCTACGTTCCTCATCAAGACGGACGAGGAGACTTCCGAGACAATTATCTCGGGAATGGGTGAACTCCACCTGGAGATTATCATTGATCGTCTGTTGCGGGAATACGGGGTGAACGCCGCTGTTGGCGAACCGCAGGTCGCATACCGCGAGGCAATCGGCCGCGAAGTCGTCCAGCAGGGCAGGTACATCAAGCAGACCGGTGGACACGGCCAGTATGGCGACGTCGTCCTGAGAATCACTCCGGGCGAGCGTGGTACGGGAATCGTGTTTGTGAACAAGACCGTCGGTGGTTCGGTGCCAAAACAGTTTGTCTCGTCTGTCGAAGCCGGCGTTCGTGAAGCAGTCACCTCGGGGCCTATCCTTGGATTCCCGCTTGTCGACGTGACAGTCGCGCTTACGGATGGATCGTATCATCCAGTCGACTCATCGGAAATGGCTTTCAAGATCGCTGCTTCCAAGGCGCTGCGCGAAGGTTGCACAAAGGCGTCTCCGTTCCTTCTTGAACCTATCATGAAACTCGAGATTGTCGTCCCGAAGGAGAATATCGGCGACGTCATCGGTAGCGTGACAGCAAGAAGGGGTACCATCCAGCAGATTCAAGATCGTGGGCACCTGCAGGTGGTCGAGTCATCGGCACCCCTGGCGGCCATGTTTGGGTATACGACGATTCTGCGTTCCCTGACGCAGGGCCGTGGTTCGTTCTCAATGGAGTTCTCGCATTATCAGAAAGTTTCAGAGGACGTGAGGGAACAAGTCGTCACTAAGTTTGAGGGTTCGTCGAGTAAGGCGTAATCAGACACGG
>PNOG01000013.1 GCA_013824685.1 Coprothermobacter sp.
ACCCCAGGAAGAAGTGAAATCGCGGAGGAGCAGCTTGACAGCACGGAATTGCAGGTGACAATTGGTGTGTAGGATGCAGGTTCATTGGTCTCATGTGGAGGCAACGTCTTAGTGAGTGAAAGACTGCCGCGGTCGGGCATTGCATACATAGTGTTTGTGGTGCTCGCCGCTGTGGGGACCGCCGTAGTGGGGTGGTCTCTGCGTGACACGAGCGCTCCGATCAGCGTAGCATGGTTCCTGTTGGTGCTCGTGTTCGTCATCCTTGCCGACGTCTATCCAATCGTCAGTTTCGGATATGGTAGAGAGGAGACAGAGGTTACGGTCTCGCTGGCCATAACGTTTGCAGTGGCATGCATCTGGCTTCCGGTTCCTGGTATGGTCCTGGCTGTCCTGGGAACGATCGGGAGTGACCTGATTGGTCACAAGTCGCTGGAGAAGATAATCTTCAATGCCGGTCACTACGCCATCACGGTGGGAGGTACCAGCATCGTGTACGGCTGGCTCAGATCCCCCGTGGTGGGATTTCTTGAAGGACGAAACCTGCTCGCGATTCTTGTGTGTGCCTTCTTCTACTTGATTGCCGACTCTCTCGTTTTCTCCGGGTTGTTCGCGAGCCTCACTCATCAGAGCTGGCCGAGGGTACTGGGTTCATTCCTCAGGCAGAGCTGGCTTGACTCGGCAGCACTCATCCCACTGGGAATGGTTCTGGCTGCGCTGTTTCGAGTCAACCCCATCGCCATACTCCTTATGTTGCCGACATTTCTCCTTCTCTATGCGGCGTTGAAGCGAGAGCAGGCGCTCCGCAATCAGACGCAGGCTATCCTCGAGAAGCTCGTCGACGTCCTGGAGAGCAAGAGTCCGGAGACAGCTCAGCACTCTAAGCGCGTGCGGGCGTGGGTTGAAGAAATGTGTAATGAGCTTGGCATGGAGAGTGGCGAAGAGGCCATGGTTTTGCAGGCTGCTGTGCTGCACGACCTGGGGAAGGTCGGGCTGGACGACGGCCTGCTGCGCAAGCCAGGACTGAGCGCGGAGGAGTTCCATCACATCATGGAGCACCCGGGGGTTTCCGCCGCCCTGCTGGAGGGGCTGACGCTGTTCCAGGGCGGACGGGAGATCGTCCTGCACCACCATGAGCGATATGATGGCAAGGGTTACCCGGACCATCTCGTGGGTGAGAACATTCCTCTTGGTGCGCGCATCATTGCTGTTGCAGATTCGTTCGACGCCATGGTGAGTATGCGACCCTACCGGGCCAAGAGCCTCACGATCACGGAAGCCCTGAAGATCCTGGACCAGGAGCGCGGGGCACAGTTCGATCCAGAACTGGTGGTCACATTCACGAAGCTTGTTCATGCACACCTTGAGATAGGAGACATGACCAACTTCCCCTCCGCTGTGCAGATCGACTCGACGGACGGAGTCAGCATCGCAGCGGGCGTTCAAGCCTAGTATGCTCGTCCTGATTGTCCTGGGTGTCGCGCTGGTCTCCAGTCTACTCACCGGGGGACGGCTCCGCTACATCGAAAATTTTCACCTGAAGGCTCTGCCTCTCGGCGTAGGGGCGTTCGTAATTCAGCTACTTATTTTTACGTCCCGCGGGGAATCGCTGCTTGGCGCGCTGCTTCCAGGCGTCTATGTCCTGACCCTCCTCATGCTCCTGGCGTTTCTGCTGCTGAACCGCAGGGTTTTCGGCGTTCCGATTCTTCTGGTCGGGCTGATGCTCAACGTCCTTGTCATCGGCGCAAATCACGGACGTATGCCGGCTGATCCCCAAGCGCTTGTCGCCACCGGTCAGGGCTCTCACGCAGAGGAGCTGGTCAGGGATGGCACCGCAGCCAACGTCGTTCTCATGAGTGACCGGACGCACCTCAATCTTCTGGGAGACTATATCGTCCTGCCGTTTCTCGGCGACATGGGTTCGGCCTACAGCGCGGGCGATCTCGTGGCTCTTGCGGGAGAAGCCGCTCTGGTGTTCGGGATGGTACGAGCGGACAGAACAGCGCACGCTGGTTCAAACGAGGACCAGCTTCCTGGAACCGGAAGCTAGCCTGGGACTTCCCTGGTGAGTTGCCTGTCGGTTCGGTCATTCGTGGCGTATACTCTTGTCGAACGCAATGTGCTGACACAGGAGGTGCGCAATGCGCATCCGGGAATTGTACGATCTCGTCGACACGGTAGCTCCGTTTCGGCTGCAGGAGGAGTATGACAACGCAGGACTGATCGTCGGTTCAATGGACGACGAGGTACGCGGGGTCCTCCTTTGTCTGGATGTCACGCACGAGACAGTCGAGGAGGCGGACCGGGTTGGTGCCAATCTCATTCTGTCCCATCATCCTCCCATCTTCAGGGCTATCAAGAAGCTGGACCCGATCCAGCACTCGGCGCTGTTGGCCGCCATTCGTATGGACATGGCTCTGTTGGCGGTACATACGAACTTCGACGCTGCCCCGGACGGTCTCAACACATTTGTGGCGCGTCGGATGGGCCTCACTGACCTGCGCATTCTTGAGCTTCACGAGTCGGAACGGTTGTACAAAGTTGTCACGTTTGTTCCTCCCGAGTTCAGAGAACAGGTCCTGGAGGCGATGTTTGGCGCTGGGGCAGGGCATACCGGGTCGTATTCGCGCACGTCGTTCCGGGCCGGCGGGACGGGTGGGTTCGTGCCTGATCCTGGGGCACATCCCTTCGTGGGTGAGGAGAATGCCATGACCAGCGTGGCCGAGGACCGCGTCGAGACCATCGTGTCCGGCCGGGACCTGGCATCTGTCCTGAAGGCCCTCCGCGGGGCGCACCCATACGAGGAGCGGGCAGTCGACGTTTTCGAGGAACATCTTCCTGGGAGTCCAGTTGCCGGGTTTGGACACATGGGGAGGCTGCCTCATGTCATGGGTCCGGAAGAGTTCGCCACGTTCATCAAGTCGTTCTTCGCTCTTTCGGTATTGCCGGTGGCCGGGACCCTGCCGGAGGCTATCGAACGCGTGGCCTTCTGTTCCGGAGCAGGATCGTCACTTCTCCCAGCTGCAATCAGAGCGGGAGCCCAGGTACTGATCACGGGAGATGTCATGTATCACGGGGCGCTCGAGGTGTCTCAGGGGGGAGGCTGTGTAGCCATTGTCGACCACTACAGCTCTGAGCGTTTCTTCGCGGCTGCGATGGAGGAGGCGTTGCGGAGCGCGGCAGGAGACAGGGAGTTGCCGCCACTGCACCAGTCGACCGCGGACTATCAGCCTGTCAGATTCTGGTAGAAGGGGCAGCAAAGAAAACAGCCCGAAGCGCGATCGCGGTCCGGGCTGTTTTCGAAGGAGGGCATATAACCGATAACGAAGTTATCGATTACACCGCTACTATACGGAATACCTGATTCTTGTCAATGGCAACGTTTGCATACTTGGCGGTGACCGTGGACAGCATGCCTGCAGACTGCGTATCAGTGAGTATTCCTGTGTTGAACGCTCTCTGAATCGTGCTATTGTTTTGTCATGAAGAGAGAGGACAAGGTTTCGGTCGAGCAGTTCGGGCGTTCCACGTGGCTGGAGATCGATCTGGCCTGCGTACGGGGCAACTATCACGTCATCCGTGGGATGGTGCCGGCAAAGACCAACGTGCTGTGCGTTGTCAAGAACGATGCCTATGGGCATGGTGCGGTGCATGTGGCGCGGGTCCTCCAGGAAGAAGGCGCCGACTGGTTCGCACTTGCTTCGCTGGAAGAGGCTCTTGAGCTTCGACGAGCTGGAATCAAAGGTCGCGTGCTGGTGTTTGGCTATGTCCCTGTATTCGGAGTCCAGGAGGCAATCGCTCAGGGTATTACGCTCAGCGTCCCCAACGACGACGTCGCCCGCGAACTCGTCGAAGCCGCCGCCGGAAAGCAGCTGACGGTCCATCTCAAGGTGGATACAGGCATGGGACGAGGCGGCGTTCTTGCGGAAGGGGCGCTGGACGTGTTGCACAAGCTGAACGGGATGAAAGGTCTTGAGGTCGAGGGGCTCTATTCGCATTTTTCCTGTGCGGACTCGGACGAATCGTACTCCTCCATGCAGTTGCGCAGATTCGAGAAAGTTCTGCATCAGTCGACCGTGGAGGGGATACGGCCTCCTATTGCCCATTTCTGCAACTCGGCCGGCATCCTGACCATGAAGGCTGCGACCTTCGAAGGGGTCCGTCCGGGGTTGCTGCTCTATGGTTGTTCGCCCATTGAGGGCGTGCCGATTGCGGGATTGCGACCGGCAATGTCGATGAAGTCCCGGGTGATGGCGTTCAAACAGGTCCCTGCTGGCTATGGCATCAGCTATGGGCGCAGCTATTTGACTTACAAGCCGACGACGGTGGGTATCCTTCCAGTAGGCTACGCGGATGGCTATTCCCGCATGCTGTCCAACAAGGCCTCGGTGCTCATTCGTGGCAAGCGGGCGCCGGTCATTGGACGGGTGACCATGGATCAGACCATGATCGACCTGTCGGACGTGCGGGGGGTGACGGTGGGCGACGAAGCTGTTCTTATGGGTGAAGCCGGAAACCAGCGCATCACCGCGGGTGATCTGGGCTCACTCGCCCAGACGATCAGCTACGAGGTCCTCTGTATTGTCGGGAAGCTCGTTCGACGCGTGTACCACGACCAGCCGAAGCCTGAGACAGAGTGAAGCAGGACACGCGGTACGTTTCCGTTCAGGAAGCGCTTCAAGGGGTTCTTGCGACGGTCGCATTTCCATGTGCCGTGCACGCTGAGCTCTTGAGTGCAGAAGACCGTTGTCTCATCTTCTCCCAGAACGGCAGCCTCCCGTTTGGAGCCGCGTCGATCATTAAGATCCCGCTCCTGGTCTGCGTTGCGCAGCTGGTGGAATTGGGTGAACTGGCGTGGGACCGGCCCATTCGTCTGACAGTTCCTGCCCCTCATGGGACTGGCCTTCTCAAGCATCTGGACAGCACTCGCCCGTGGTCGGTCCAGGATCTGTGCATCATGATGATGGGTGTGTCTGACAACATGGCCTGCAACCAGCTTATCGAGGAGATCGGCATGGAGCGTCTGAACGATGTCCTGCACCGCCTTGGCTATGCCGTGACCAGCATTCGACGTCGGATGATGGACCGCGAGACACTCGCCCGTGGAATCGACAACAGCGTGACCGCCGCTGAAATCGCCAACATGCTGGCGCAGCTGTACACGCATCGTCTTGTCTCGAACGCGGCGAGTGAACGCATCCTTGGCTATCTGCGCATGAACCAGCTGAGAGACCTGATTGCCTGGCCGCTTCCCGGCAGTGCCGCTCTGGCGGGAAAGACGGGTGGTATGCCTGGTTCTCTGCTCGACGCTGAACTCGTGAGCGTGACGGGCGGCCCGACATACTCGCTGTGCGTGTTTATGGCAGGATTTGAGCGTGCACTACAGGCCAAGCGTCTGATGGTGCAGGTGTCGGAAATGATCTACGGCGCTGTCTCAGGCGGCAGGAGGTCGGACTCTGTCTGAGTACGTGGCGAGACAATACTGCTGCTGAACGCTCTTGCCGGGGTACCCTGGGGCTGCGACACCGCATCCCCAGGGTATGTGATATCGTGTGCCTGCGAAACACACGAACTCACGCTGTCTACAGTGGGGCGGTCCGCTCCGGATTTAGTGTCGAGCAATGATCGCCACAACTACGGGTGCGCCTGTGGAGTGCTTCCTTCCTTGTCTGTAAGGACGGACAAGTGTTCCGCGGTAGCTATCCCCACCAGATCACCCTTCCTTGCTAATGTAAACGTGGCAGAGACAAATACGTTACAGCGTGAAAGGCGACTGATGATGTGGGGGCCGGCGTCTGCAGACAGGAGCGACCGGGGTGGATGCGGTGAACGGGTCGGCTCAGCCTAGATGCCGCCTCGTGTGGTGATGTAGAGGAGAGGGTAGTGCAGGCGCGTGCGGTCCGCAATGGTCTCGAGGTCGCCGGACTCAAATCCTCTGGCACGGACAAGGTCCGGGTCGAGGGTCTTGGTAGGGACGAAGTTCTGGATGACGTATCGCGATCCAGGGGGCAACATGCCGGCGATGCCATCGATGTCGACTTCGTTGAACAGCAGAGGCAAGATGGTCGTCCGATATTCATGGACGGTGTCACTCCCGGCCAGAAGCTGTATCGAGATCTCCGCGAGGGCGAGAGCATGCGGGTTACCTGTCACGTCACTGTATCGCGAGGCCGGCGCTTTCACATCCATGGCAACATAGTCCAGAGAGCTTGTTTCCAGAAGGTTTCCAAGCATCTCGGGGTCGGACCCGTTAGTGTCCAGCTTGACAGCATAGCCGAGAGCGCGAATGCGGTCGATGAATCCGACCAGATCGGCGTGAAGCGTCGGTTCTCCCCCGGTGATGCAGACGCCGTTGAGTTTGCCCCTGCGGCGTTCGAGAAACGAAAAGAATGCCTCTTCGGTCAGTCGCGGCGTATCCTCCGTCGCGGTAACGAGCTCAGGGTTGTGGCAGTACGGACACGCGAAGTTGCAGCCCACCGTGAACACGGTTGTGGCCAGTCTGCCCGGGAAGTCGCTGAGCGATAGTGGTTCGTAGTGCGCTAGCCTCATGTCGCCGTTTTTCCACGAGAGGGTACTTCCCTCGTGACAATATGAAAACGCCGCTGACAGTTCTGCAGGAGGTCCATGTCCAGCGGCGCTTTGCGCAACGCGATCATTGTGCTGTGTTGTGTTGTTTCTTTGCCTCGAAGCATATCCTGTCGGCCCACTCCGCCTTTTTCCCCTTGTTCCATTGGGAAACGGGCCTCAGATAGCCAACCACGCGGCTGTAGACTTCAGTCCTTGTGCGTCTCCACGCGGATACCGTTATCCCGTTGTCCAGCAACAGGTCCCCATTCTCTAGTTCTTTCACTCGTCACCTCCTCTTACCAGGCAAAGTATAGTCGGGACTTCAATTAGATACAGTGACACTGCTTGTCGCTACGAACGCCGTCGTTCCCGATGGCAGCATAATCCGGATTGCCCGTTTGTCCGCCGTCATTCCCATTGCAACGACGTTGTCACCCTTTTCAAGTACGGTCGTGGCGGTTCCGCTGAGACTCTCGTCGAGGTAGACATTGACAGTCTTGGAAGCGGTTACCTTGGCAAACGGCGCATACGTTGTCGATCCGCGCGCTATTCTGGCATATCCGCCATAGACCCAGCCGGTCTTTCCCTTTGCCTGACCGAGCCCCTTTGCCTGAACCCAGCCCTGACCGAGAGCCAGAGCTGTCCTTGTCTCCGTGGGGGCTGCCACTTCCAGGACCTTGCTGCCGATGGTAATGGGCCGGTCCCGGAACATAAGTCCCGTTTCGGTCGTCAGCGTCGCGCCGGGCTGCATGCCGGCGGCAACGGGTGCAGTGCCGCCCGTGAATTGATAGGCGAACAGCGATGGGGCGCTGCTCTTGACGATAAGCTTGGGGCTGCGCGAGCCCTCGACGTACTGCCACGTCTCATAGGTCAGTGGGGCGGTCTTGCCGTCGGCGCTCGTACCTGAACCATAGATGCCAAGTTCGTAGACAAGTGTCTTGCTATCGGTCGTCCGTGATGCGCCGCGCACGAAGGGCTGGAGGATGCCTGTTGACGTGGGTGGCGGAGTTACGCTCGTGACCTTGCCATCCTTGGTCTTGATGCCGAGGAACGCCCCCTTGGTATCCTGCATGGGGCCAAAGAATGTACCATCGGCAAACGTGACTCCTGTCGGGCCGAGAAACGTGTGAGCCGTGTCGAAGCCGAGACTTGAGGCGGCGATCGTCCAGATGCCGCCGGGAGAGACGATGAGAGGTGTCGATCCGTCCATGATCAGTCGCGTCGTCCGGTCAAACTGTTCTCTTGTCAGTGGAACCTGTGTCCAGAATGAGCCACTTGTCGTGCCTTCATAGCCCAGTGAAGTTATGGCCAGCTGCAGCAGCCGCGGAGTCGTCGTCGGCGAAGCCTCGACCAGCAGGACGCCACTCGAAGAACAAAGCAGTTTGGGCCACATCTCGGTTTTGCCCTGGCTGATCACAAGTTCCTGCTTGGACGCCAGTTTCCGGTCGACAGCCTTGTAGGAACCGTTGGCTTCGCTGGTCACGTAGACAAGCTCGCCTCCGGCGGGGTGCCAGTCGAAGGTGACGACCGTACCCACCTTGGTCAGCTGTGTCTTGCGCCCGCCTACCCACTGCCAGAGGTCGCCCTTGTCCAGATACAGTCCGACATCATTCTTCGAGGGTCTTGCCGTGGTCCCCGGTGTGCCGTTCGAATTCAGGTTGCGTGCGACGAGGAACACAGACGCAGCAAGAACCAGGACAGCGACGGCAAGGAAGATGGCTTTCTTCTTGGGACGACGGAATCTTCTCATGGGGCAGACACCTCCTAGCTTTCAGGACGGGTTGCAAACGGGACGTCTTCAGAGGCAGGGCCCGCAGCTACCTTCTGTGCCTCGACGACCAGATCTTCGTCGCACCTGGGGCAGAATGGATGATTGCCGGCGATGTACCCGTGTTTGGGGCATACCGAGAACGTGGGCGTTAGCGTGAAGTAGGGCAGTCGATAGCTGTTCGTGACTGCGCGCACCAGCTGCTTGGCCTGATCCGCGCTTTCCAGCCGTTCGCCGAGGAACAGGTGGACGACGGTGCCTCCTGTATATTTGACCTGAAGCGGGTCCTGGAGGTCAAGCGCCTCGAACGGGTCGGTCGTGTACGTCACGGGCAACTGCGTGGAGTTGGTGTAGTAGGGGTCGGCTCCGTTCTTGACGGCCTCTTCGTTTGCCACGATGATGTCTGGATACAGAGCCTTGTCCTGCTTGGCCAGCACATAGGTTGCTGATTCGGCGGGGGTTGCTTCAAGGTTATACAGCTGTCCACTTGCGTGCTGGAACTCCTCTAGCTTGCCCAGCATGAAATCCATGATCTCGAGCGCCAGACGTTGTCCGTCGGGTTCAGCAATTGTGACACCGGCGAAATTGAGCAGGAGTTCGTTCATGCCGTTGATACCAATCGTGTTGAAATGGTTGGCCCAGTAGAACCCGTTGCACTGCTTGACTCCATCAAGGTAGTGACGTGAATAGGGATAGAGTCCTGCCGTCGTCAGGTTTTCGATGATCTTGCGCTTGATTTCGAGCGACGTGCGAGCGACGTCCATGACGTGGGACAGGTGCCCGAACAGCTCGTCTCTGCTATGAGAGAGGTAGCCGATACGCGGGAGGTCGATGGTGACGACCCCAATGGAACCGGTGAGAGGGTTGGCCGCAAACAATCCGCCGCCTCTCTTCCGCAGTTCGCGCGTGTCGAGCCTCAAACGACAGCACATTGAGCGGGCATCGTCCGGATCCATGTCGCTGTTCACAAAATTGCTCCAGTACGGGATGCCGAACTTGGCGGTCATCTCGAAGATGGGGTCATAGACAGGGTTCTGCCAGTCGAAGTCCTTGGTAATATTGTACGTGGGGATGGGGAACGAGAAGACACGGCCCTTGGCGTCGCCGGCAAGCATGACTTCGGCGAATGCGCGGTTGAACATGTCCATCTCTGGCTGGAAGTCCGCATAGGTCTCGAGCACAGGCTTTCCGCCGATAATGGCTTCCTCGCCGGCCGTGGCGCCGTGCGGGTGCAGATCCAGGGTGATGTTGCTGAAGGGGGATTGGAAACCCGACCGTGTGGGGACGTTCATGTTGAACACGAACTCCTGCACGGCCTGCTTGACCTCGTCATAGCGCAGGTGATCGTAGCGGATGAAGGGCGCGAGATAGGTGTCGACCGAGCTGAACGCCTGTGCGCCGGCTGCCTCACCCTGCATGGTGAAGATGAAGTTGACCATCTGCCCCAGCGCCGAGCGGAAATGCTTGGCGGGCTTGCTTTCGACCTTGCCGTACACGCCTCCGAGTCCCCTCAGGAGAAGATCCTTGAGGTCCCAGCCCACACAGTAGGCTGCCAGGTATCCCAGATCGTGAACGTAGATGTCGCCACCCACGTGCGCGTCCCGTACTTCCGGCGGATAGACCTCGTTCAACCAGTACCGACTCACGACGCTTGTCGCAAGGTGCATGTTGAGCCCCTGAAGAGAGTAGCTGGTGTTGGAGTTCTCGTTGACGCGCCAGTCCAGTTTCTCCAGGTATTTCTGGATTGTCTCGCGGGGGTCAAGCAGTGTCTTGAGGTCGCGCAGCTTTCGGTGCTGCTCGCGGTAGAGGATATAGGCTTTGGCCGTCTTGTGATGGCGTGACTCCATGAGAGTCTGCTCGACGAGGTCCTGGATCTGTTCGACCGTGGCGATGTCGTCGGGGATCTGGGCGACGATAATGCGCGTCAGGCGTTCCGGTTCAGTCTCGTCGAATTCCTTCGTAGCCTTGCCGGCTTTCATGATAGCGATGCGTATCTTGGCTTGGTCGAAGGGTACTTTTTCACCTGTGCGCTTGATTACGTATTGCATGCGTATCGCCCCCAAGTACTGCTGATGGTCTTGACTCATTCTGCGCCGGACACTTCAGACTGTCGCACCCTCAGCAGGAACATAACCATTCTACGGTGGCAGGAGAGTGCGTCAAGCATTGTGAAGATGCGGCTCAAGGGCTTGACAGAACCAAAATACCTGTTCTGGGAAGGATGTCCCGCGTCGAATTGTCTACGTGATTGTGACGGCGCGCGATTGGGAGGACCGCTTGCCCTCAATTGCGGTCTTGATGGCGGCGACAAGACTCTTGTACGCGTCCCGAGACGCAATGGCCTGCTGAGGTTGAATGTCCTGGTCAGAATAGCGGGCCCGGTAGAACGCTGTCACAAGGAGTTCCAGAGAAGACGCGACGGTTTCGGACCGTTCACGGGCTCGTATCACCAGCTCTTCGGGGGTCTCGCCACGGGCAAGAGAGAGAGGCAGGTCCTGAAGGGCGGCAACTCCCATGTAGAAAAGGGCGATGACAGCCTCGCGCGGGTTCGCAATCAGCAGAGCCTCGTCCAGGGATGCCATCCGGCGAATGGAAGCGGCAACCTGTCTCCGTTCCTGAGAGTCTGTAATGGTGCGCAGAAAGCCGTAGCGCGTTTCGAATGCTGCCCTCGAGAGGATAAGCACGACCATGAAGACGATGGCGACGGCAGCCGCCGAGGCGACGACGACACCAAGAACCTGCAGCCATGAGGGCACGGGGAGCGTTGCCTGGCGGAGCGCCTGGTCGATAGCCGCAGGCTGCTGGGCGCGGGCAAGTTCACCGATCCTGCCCAGTTGCTCATATAACTTGGCCAGTGCCGGTCCTCGAGGCAGTTGCAGACCAGAGACCAGGACAGCGGCGAGGGCGGCGGCGCCAAGGATGAGCAACGGAGGCGTCAGCATGCGCAGGACATGAGAGATCGGACTGCGGGTCAGCAGCATGAGAATGATGAGTCCCAGAACCAGCGTCAGCAATCCGAGGACAAGAGGCACGGCCCACGGCAGCAGCGTGCGTTCGAGGCCATACAACCACAGTCGGAGCATCGGGGCGACATAGCGGACCGGGTTCCTGGATGACTGCTGTCCGCCTGGGACTTGACTCGATTGCTGAGGTGGCAGAGGCGCAGGGGCGTCCGGAAACAGAGAATGCTGGACGAACGTCGACAGGGGACCCTGGGCGGGAGAGCGGCCGACGGGAGAAGCACTGACGATGACGACAAGCAGGAAGAGACTGACCAGCAGGGGGAGAAGCGGACGGAGGCCGTTGCCATGAGGGACCTCTTGGCGGTTGGCCAGGAGGCCGGCTGTGCCTAGAATTGCCAGGGCGGCCGGCGCGATCCAGGGAGATCCCTGACCGGTCAGCGCGGCAGCGACGGCCAGCCATACGATGAGCGACGCAGTCTTCCGCGGAAAGGCACGCGACGTCACCAGTGCACACGTCGCCGCCGTCAATCCAGCGAACACGAGTGCCAGTGCGATGGAGGCAAACACGATCTCGGCACGGGGTGAGCGCAGCGTAAGGGCCAGGAGGGCGGCCAGTCCGCCGGTCGCTGCTCCCCAAGCCAGCCAGGTCGGCCAAGCGCGCCGAAAGAGCGTTGCGAAGGCGAGTGCCACACACGGCAAGGCTGCCCACCAGAAGGGAACTGCCGTGTGGGTGAACCACCACGCGGCCATCCCTGCGACTGCCGCTGCTGCGAATCGTTCCGGAAGGTTCCGCAGGTGCAGATGGGGCTCGTTCACGTCAAATCCCCGACAGGACGCCAAGCGTGTCGTTGAGTCCAATGATGGACAGGTCGACACCTGCATCGCGCAGGACCTTCTGGGCAGACCGCAGACGCTCGATCTGCACATAGTCCTGCATGAAATAGGGAGTCTTGTGCTCGTCGTAGTGTCGAAAACTTCCCTGCGGGAACAGGGCGATGGATAGCCTGGAGAACTGTGCTCGCATCCGGAGCAGTGTCCCGATTTCGTTCTCGGTCATTTCCTGCTGGATGAGAAACAGCTGCGAGCGCGAGGGGATGGCGAACTTCCGGGTCTGCAGGTAATCCAGGAAGACGGCTTTGGATGGATCGGGCTCGACGACCGACTGGGCGCGGGCGAGCAGAGACAGGCACTTGACGAGATGGGCACTGCCGGTTCCATAGCCGCTGTTCAACTGTTCCCGCCCCAGGATTATCAGTCCGAAGGGCAGATGGGCGTCGCCGGCATAGTTCGCAATGGAGCCGGCGACGGTGCACATATAGTCCTCAAAAACGTCGGTATCGAAGATCGGCGTGTGGCGCAGTGTCAGGTTGAGCAGGATGACGACGGTCTTGGAGGCGCTGGGGCTGAAGTCTTTTGCATATAGTGCCCCGGTATGTGCGGACACCTTCCAGTGAATGCGGTTCAGCGGGTCGTCCGCATACGGGTGAGTGCCTGTAAGCTGGCTCGTGTCGTAGTTCGGGGCAAAGCGCACGCGCTGTCCGTCGAGAGGAGATGTAAGGGCGATGCGTAGCCGGGGAAAGGAAAGTAGCCGGGGAAAAACGGTGACACGCTGTGGACTGGATAACGCGCGAGACAGCGAGAACACCCGGAGGGGGTCCTGGATGGTCACGATTGTGTCACCTACTTGATAGTCCCCCCGCCGATTGGCCTCGAAGAAGACCATCAAACCGCTCGGAGCGTGTCTTTCATGTTTCTTGACCAGATAGGGTGGCAGGCACAGCGAGACGTCATAGCGTAGTGGGCTGCGTGCTCCGGTACCGGTCAGACTCACACTGACCATGTCCGGCTTGCCCATCATGACCAGCTGACGCCTGACGAGGACCGAGACGCCGGCCGTGTCGATCGAACGCATCATGACGACGGGCAGCACGACACTGTACAGGACGGCTGCACATGCGGTGAAGAACAGTGCATGACTTCCCAGGACAAGCCACAGCACGGCCAGCCCGGCCCCGAGAGTCAGGCCGCGGGAGGCGGTGCGGAAGCACCCCTCGCATTGAACCAACATGCTCGGGGGGAGGTACCGCTTCATTGCTTGCTGTAGTCAGCCAGTTTGGGAATGGGGACGTTCTTGAGAGTATTGGTCACGACCTCGTTGGTCGTGACGCCCCGGAGACGGGCTTCAGCCTGCAGGATGAGCCGGTGTCCCGAGACGAACGGGAAAACCAGCTTGATGTCGTCCGGGATGACGAAGTCGCGACTCTGAAGATACGCGTACGCCTTGCTGAGACGCATGAGGTCGATGCTGCCACGAGGAGACAGTCCAAGGTAGACGGTATCGTCGTGCCGCGTGGCGTCGACCAGCGAAACGATGTAGGTGATCAATTCCGGCGCGATGAAAACGTCCTCGACCTCTTTCTGCATCGTCGTCAGGTCGTCACGTGAGATGATACGGACGTCGTCGCTGATGACCTTGACCCGGGCATAGAAGCCGGTGACGATCTCCTCTTCCTTCTCCTTGCTCGGATATCCAATCGTCAGTCGGGCCATGAAGCGGTCCAGTTGCGCCTCGGGCAACGGGAAGGTACCCTCGTACTCGATGGGATTCATGGTCGCCATGACCACGAAGGGACGGTCCAGCTTGACGATGGTCCCGTCGATGGTGACCTGGTATTCGGCCATGGCCTCAAGCAGCGCGGACTGCGTTTTGGGGGTGCCGCGGTTGATCTCGTCTGCCAGCAGAAGGTTGGTGAAGATCGGTCCCCGTTTCAGCCGGAATTCCTGCGTTTTCTGGTCATAGACCGAAACGCCGGAGATATCCGACGGCAGGAGGTCCGGGGTGAACTGGATGCGCTTGAACTCCAGCCCAAGCGAGCGGGAGATGAGGTTGGCGAGTGTCGTCTTGCCCAGACCGGGGACGTCCTCGAGGAAAATGTGCCCGCCGGCGAGCAGCGTCGCAAAGGCGACATCGACGACCGTGTTCTTGCCGACGAAGTACTGTTCGACGTAGGATATGGCTTTGTTCAGGTTTTCGTTCATGGTCAGCTCCTTCTGTAATGTTCTGTCTTCTTCATTGTAGGCCGTTCAGACCGAAATCAACGGCCACGCGCCGGTCGTCGCGAAGCCCGGGCTTCGTTGCGTATGCTGCGGACACTTGCTTGCAGGTCTTGCAGTGTGGCCTTGGCCACAAGCACGTCTTCCCCGGTGACGCTGGGACGGCTGTACCGCGCTTTGCCAAAGAGTGTTGCCAGCTGAGCCATTGCGTTCGCGCAGGCAGGGGCTTCGACCGCCACACGCTGTGCGAACTCACCGGCGGTCTCTCCCCGTCGCAGGCGCGGCCCGATCGTCCCGACGACCTCGACGCCCATGGCAAACAACGCTGTAATACTGGTGACGGGGTCTTCCAGCAAGGCCCCCTCGTCCAGCGAAACGAGCCGGCGTACGGCCCGGATAACCTTCTTGCGCTCCGACCGGTCGAGCATCGACAGCAGGACCTCGTGACGGAACTCAAAGACCATATCCCGGATACTGGCGACAATCGACACCAGAAGGAGACTGGCCCCCATCCAGTACACGCCGGCGACGATGGTCTCGAGCGTAGCCTTGATCTCATTGTTCTTGGGAGGCAGGACGTTGCGTTCCCTCAGTGCCTTGACGATGTCGTCGTAACTCTCCCCCGGGACACGTCCTGCCTGAGCGATGCCGTTCGAAATCTGCCCGGTCTTGGCTCCCGTGTAGACGATCGCAAAGATCAGAGCAGTCGCGACGACTGCGACAGGGAAGATCAATGTACGTATGGTCTTGCCCCAGGTGTTGTGAAGGACCGAGACGGAGACGATGACTGCGGCGATCAGCACTGCCATCATGATCGCCAGCGGGAGATACATGAACCCGAACAGCTCCCAGAAGTGCTCCTCCATGACGCGTCGCAGTGTAAGGGCAGGCAGGTTGACAGGCAATCCGCCCGTTCCCGCGGGTTTCGGTGTGGACGCAGGTGTCCCTGGAAGCAGCCATACGGCAGCTCTGGGAAGAGTAGGCGCCTGTACGATGGGGGAGGCGACTGCAGCCACAAAGACAACCAGGAGGATGATGAATCCAGGCAGAAGCCGCCTGGCTGCTCGTGGGTCGGAAGCGGTGACCGCGGAGAGCATCGATGCGGCCAGCATGACGGCCAGCACGATGGTGGCGATGAGGGGGTCCGTATTGCCAAGGACAGCGTAGCAGCAGGCGATGATGCTGATGCGGAGAAAATGGGCGGGCGACTCGGCGGCCAGCGTCAGGTTGCCGACAAACCAGAAGTAGAGCTCGAACAGCACAGTGAGCAGGAGAATAGCGAGAAGCTCCTGCAGGGTATGCCGGTCGGCAGTCAGCGCCAGGTAGATGATGATGAAACACGTCTCGAGACCGTGATAGAGTCGGAAGAGTTTCTGGTTGCGATGTGGCAGCGCGATGTTCAGCAGAACGAGTGCCGCTACACCAAACCACCAGGGGACCGCAAGACGGGCAATCCAGAATGCGAGAAAACAGGCGGTATTGGCGATAATCAGCCGGGCGATGCGTGTCGTGTCCATGATGGTCTCCTCAGCCGGTGGCGAGCGTCGTGATCGGGTCGTTCAGTCCGACAATCGTCAGTTCGATGCCGTTTGCTCTGAGCACGCGCTGTTGAGACCTCAGGCGGAGCAGTCTCGACGTATCTTTCAGGAAGTACGGTGCCTGGTGCTCGCCCGGCAGGAGGAACGTGCCTTCCGGGAACAGGATGATCGTGATGCGCGCGAAGTGCTGGCGCTGCTTGAGCAAGTGCACGATCTCCGTCTCGTCCATCTCATGCGCGAGGAGAACCAATTGTGACTGCGCGGGGATCACGCGTGCGTTCTGGTTCAGCCAGTCCAGCACGATGCCGGTGTCTTCTGTCCGCACGGCCTGGGCTCTGGCTATCGCCGTGAGGCAGGAGAGAAGATGCGTGCGGTCACGGCCGGTGCCCGCCCATTCCGTATGGGACCCGATTGCCACAAGGCCGAAGGGCAGGTTGTGGTCATGAATATACTGCAGGATACTTGCAGCCGCGGTCGACAGCGTGTCGTCCAGCGCTTCCAGCGCAAAGCCCGTGTCCCGGTGTACGGTATAGTTCACCAGCAGGACAACGGTCTGAGACGCCGAGGGAGTGAAGTCCTTGACGACGAGCGTTCCCGTGTGAGCGCTCATCTTCCAGTGGATGCGATTCATCGGCTCGCCGTCATAGGGGTGAGTCCCTGTGAGCTGGCTGGTATCGACATTGGGAGCGTAGCGGACACGCTGTCCGTCGAGAGGTGACGTGAGCGCGATGTGCATCGCTGCGAGGGAAATTGGACGCGGGACGACCGTCAGGGTCAGCTGGGAGGGAACCGTGCACTGGATACGGAAAATGCGCAGTGGATCCTGCAGCGAGACGCGGGCGGAGCCCACAGTGTACTGTCCTTTGCGGGTGGCGTCGAAGAACGCGGTCATGTCGTCGTCGCCCTTCCTGCTGTGGCGCTGGATCACGTAGGGCGGGAGCAGCGGTTCGATAGACAGCAGCAGAGGTCCCGTGACCCCGTATCCGGAGGCTGTGCAGGTCAGCATGTTGGGCTGGCGTACCGTCGCGACGCTGTGTCGAAGGACGCTCGTGACCGTGAGCCGTTGGTGAAGGGCGGTGAGCATGCCGCACAGAATGACCGTATAGGACAGTGCAGCGAGCCCAACGATGAGGAAGGAAGCACTGCGGAGGAGAAGGGCGACGACAAGCATGAACAACGACACCAGCAGCCCGGCCCCTGCGGTCCTGAAGAACACGCGGAAACCAGTGGAGCGTGCCGCAGTACTGCGACGCCCCCCTGTCGGTACCTTTGTCTGAAGAATCCCCGCTGTCCCCATCTCACCTCACTCACTACATCGGGCAGGGCTCCAGCACGTTACAGACTGGTCGGGTCACTGGGAGACGGGCAATGCTCCCTCGGTTCTAATGCGCGGGTGCTGGGCCTCGACCTTCAGCATCTCCAGCAGCTCCTGGTAGGTAGCTTTGGCCAGCCTCACCTGATCGGGAGTCACGTCGACCTTCGAGTAGCGGGCGACGTAGAACAGTCGTCCCAGAACGCTGACCTTCTCGGCCAGGTCAGGATACCACCGGGCAACGCGAGTTGTCAGTTCTGTCGGCGTTTCTCCGCGTACCATCGCAAGGTCGAGTGGATACAAGGCGTTGGCGGCCATGTAGAAGATCGCGATGACCGTTCCACGTGGGTCGCGCAGCAGCTCTTCGTCATCCAGGCTGCGGATCCTCTTGATGGTTCGTTCGATGACGATGCGGTCGCGCCTGCGCCCAATGCCCTCGAGGCGGTCCCACTTGGTTGCGAATGCCTCCCGGACACAGGTGACGCCACAATAGAGCACTGTCAGGATCGACAAGTTGCGCAGAACGAGCCGCAATGCTATGACGGCGGGAGATGGAAAGAGATTGACCTTCAACCTGAGCGCAAGGAACATCTGCCAGGTACGCGGTACCAGAAGCTTGCCATTGATGATCCAGGGTGAAGAAGGACCGAACATCAGGGTGTTCAGAGCCTTGCTGTGTATGCTGATGAGAGCCACGAAGATGCAGCCCATGCCGAGCAGCAGGAGGAGAGCAGGCACAAGCTTGCGCAGGGACTTTCCCGGTCCCTGCTGGAGGACGGCACCAAGGAATATCCAGGCAAGCAGGATCACGATTGGAGCCGTCAGCAGGGAACCGACGAGGACGTGGAGTTCTTCGACAAGTGCAGTCCGCATCAGCCAGGAGCCGAGGAGACTCGTTGCAGCGGCTGGCCAGGGCTTCCACCAGTTCGTGGTATGGCGTCTTGTGATGAAGTCGACGGCCGTAGGATGGCCAAACAGGAAATCCTGGAGATTCTGGGCAGTTGATGCGCTGAACGGACCTGTCTCGACCGGAAGGGACGTTGCCAGGATGGTGACCGCGATCAGGATGATGGCAACCGGCACCAGCCGCTGGAGGAACCTCGGCCGGTCCTCGTCTGTCCCCGCAAGCAGCAGTGCCAGGAGGACGAGGAGTGACAGCACTGCGATCGAGACGCCGGCGCCCGCGACGTCGAGCGTGACCAGCAGCGCCAGCCACACGATGTTGTACAGGTAGATTGGTTCGCCAGGAGTCTTCAACCGGGTGAGAACAATGCCTGCGTAGAAGAGCATTGGCACGAGGAGAAAGAAGAACTCCCGATAGCGTGCTGCGTAATCGATGGCCAAGCGCTGACTGTTTGTGGCCAGAACGCTGATCAGAGCGACGGTGATAATGGCTTCCCACGTGAGCTTGTGCCGCTCCAGCCATGGTCCTGCCACCAGGACGGCCAGCGCGGGCAGCACGATCCACAGTGGAATAGTGGCGCGAGCTGTCCAGAAGACCAGGAGCGTCGCTACCATCATGAAGGAGATATGCAGCAGTGACTTCTCGCGATGCATGATCAGGCTTCTCCCAGGGCAGCGAGCGTATCGTTGAGACCGATAATGGACAGGTCCACGCTGGCATCTCTCAGGATCTTCTGCGTCTTCTTGAGACGTGCAATCTGTTCGACGTCGGGCATGAAGTACGGGACTGCCCGCTCGCCGTACAGCAGGAAGCTTCCGTGCGGGAACAGGCAGATCGAAATGCGTGAGAACTGCGCCTGCATGCGAAGCAGCGCTCCAATCTCCTCTTCCTTCAGCTCGTGCTGGATGAGAAACAACTGTGAGCGGGCGGGGATGCGGAGTCGTTCCCGCTGGAGATAGTCGAGGAACACTGTACTGGACGGTTCATGGTCCATGCGGGCCCGCGCGCGTGCAAGGAGGCGGTAACACGCGAACAAATGGGTCGCGTCCTTCGAGAAGCCGTTGGAGGAGAGTGTCTCCTCACCCAGAACGGTAAGCCCGAAGGGCAGCTTGCGGTCATGGCCATACTGGAGGACACTGGCGCCCACCATGGTCATGTAGTCTTCGAAGGTTTCCAGGGTGAAGCTGGGCTCGCGCCGAAGCGTCAGGTTGAGCAGGACGACGACGGTCTTTGAGGCCGACGGGGCGAATTCCTTCACCATGAGCTCACCTCTGTGAGCACTCATTTTCCAGTGAATACGGTTCATGGGGTCACTTTCGTAGGGTCGCACTCCCGCAAGCTGCGAGACATCATAGTTGGGTGCGAACTTGACGCGCTGACCATCGAGGGGAGAGGTCAGTGAGATGCGCAGTTTCTCGAGGGGAAGGACTGTGGGGAACACGGTGAGTTGCTCATCTGCTATCAGGCGCCTGCTGAGGCGGAACAGGCGAAGAGGGTCGGTCACAGTCAGGATACCCTCGCCCAGGTCATACACCCCTCGACGGTTGACGTGGAACTGCAGGACGTACGTCCGGTCGTGCCAGGACGAGCTTTCGCGGATGATGTACTCGGGGACCAGCGGCTGGAGCTGGATTGAGAGAGGGGAACGTGACGGGATGCCCTCAAGCGAAATCGTCAGTGTATTCCGTGACTTCATCTGCACGACTGCCTGTCGCAGGTGTTTGACGACCCGGATTCGGTCGCTTGTCCCCAGTACCAGCGGGACCATGACCACCGTGTACGTTGTGATGAGGGTCGCAAGATAGAAGAGGGGTCGGGTCCCGAGGACAAGCCATAACAGCGCCGCGAGCAAGGATATCAGGATTGCGCGCCCTGCGACGCGGAGAACTCGCCTCATGCTGCTCTCACGATTCCACGCCCTGTTCTTATACGCTCTCCCGAGTGCCTCATGCCAGGACCACCTCTTTGCCAGTCAGCCATGTGCTGCAGACTATGGATATTGTATGGCGACAGGGCTGATTTGCAATGCTGGAGCGGTGCAAGAGGATGCCATATCGCTACCGGGCGAGGTGCCGGCCCTGGCTGGTTGTTGTGGGTCGTCTTTTCTGGTAAACTATGCTTGCGAATACGCGGAGGTGAACAACACATGATACAAGTTGTCATGGACACGACGACAGGTATGACCAGACAGGAGTTCGACCAGTCCGGGATAGCGATGGTCTCTCTCTACGTCCGGGACGGTGACAAGCTCTACCGTGAACAGGTGGACATCTTTCCCGACGAGTTCTACCAACGGGAAAGGGAGGGTCTCATCTATGAGACCGCCCAGACGAATCCTGCAGACTTGGTTTCCGTGTTCAAGCCCATCGTGGAAGCAGGCGACGAAGCCATATGTGTGCTCATCTCAAGCGCCATCTCGGGTTCCGTGAACGCAGCGCACGTCGCTGTTCAGATGCTCGGGGCCGAAGACAGGATAACGATCGTCGATTCCCTGGAATCCGGCTACGGTGAAGCCTACCTTGGTCATACGGCAAAGAAGATGGCTGATGCAGGCGAGAATCGCGTGGAAATTGTTCGGGCTTTGGCCGACATTCGCAGCCGGACGCGCACGTACTTCATCATGGAATCACTCAAGTGGCTGTTCCATGGAGGACGCCTGACGGGAGCGCAGTACTTCGTTGGATCCGTGATCAAGCTGAACCCAATTGTCTGGTTCGACGAAGCGGGACGCATGACGTCCTACGACAAGACACGAACCATCAAGGTTGCCAAGGACCACATGCGCCAGCTGGTCGCAGACTGTGGCAAGAACGGGGTCGAGGCTGCAACCCTGCATTGGCCGGACAACCTGGATGAGGCTCAGGGGTTCCACGCCGAGATGGAGGAAATCCTCCAGGCTCCTGTGTCATATACCAAGCTGTCGTGCGTGCTGGGCGTGCACACGGGCCCTGACCTTCTTGGCCCCTGCATCATCATGAAGGCGTAACCAGAGGATCTGGTCGAAGCAGCCAGTGATGCTTATCTTGGGGCTGTCGTGCAGCACGATGGGCAAATTCCCCACTCGTGACACCGGCATACGGTGACAGGCGGTCCAAACAGGGCCCCTGAAAGGAGTCGAATGATCAGAGTCGTCATGGACTCGACATGTGGCATGACTGTCGAGGATTTTGAGAAGGCAGGCATAGTCATGGCGCCTCTCTATGTCCGTGAAGGGGAGACACTGTATCGCGACGGCGTCGACATGAAGCCGGCCGAGTTCTACAAGAAGGAGCGTGAGGGCGTCATCTTCGAGAGCGCGCAGACCAACCCCGCCGACCTGGTGCGCATTTTCGGGCCGATTCTCGAGGCTGGAGATGAAATCGTCTGTGTCATGATATCGGGGGCTATCTCGGGGTCTGTCAACGCGGCGCACGTTGCCGTCCAGACCCTGGTGGCCGAGGATCGAATTTCCATCGTGGACTCTCGCCAGAGTGGCTATTGCCAGCTGACGATGGGCCGGTTGGCCAAGAGCATGGCGGATGAGGGCAAGAGCCGCGCCAAAATCGTCGAAGCGCTCACCGAACTGCGGGACCGCACGTGGGTCTACTTCATCATGGAGTCGCTCCACTGGCTGTACAAGGGTGGCCGCCTCACAGGTGCTCAGGCCCTCATTGGGACGATCATCCAGCTCAAGCCTATCGTCTGGTTTGACGACATCGGCCGCATGGTGACGCACGACAAGATCCGGACGCTCAAGGCGGGCAAGGAACGGCTCAAGGAGTTGGTTCTGGAAATGGCCTCCTACGGCGTGGTGTCTGCAGGGTTACACTGGGCCGACAACTGGGATGAGGCCAGGGAGTTTGGGGACTGGATGGAATCGGTGCTCCACGTACCGGTCGAGTACAACAGGGTCTCCTGTGTCGTCGGCTGTCACGTGGGCCCGACGGTTCTGGGACCCGTCGTCGTCATGAAGGAGAAGCCGAAGGCGAAGAATCGCGTAGACTAAGCAGGACACCGAGAAGGACGACGGCTCCGCCGGCTAGCTGCATTACTGTCACTGTTTCGTGCAGCACGACCCAGGAGGTCAGCACACCGAAGACCGGGACAAGGTTGAGGATGTTGACCGCCTGGGTCGATGCCATTCTGGCAACTCCGTAGTTGTACAGGGAGTACCCTCCGACCGAACAGAAGACCGCCAGATAGATGACGGCCCAGACACCTTCGGCGGGGATTGGGAAAGCCGGCCGCTCAAACACACCTGCCAGAGGAAGCAGGACGATACTGCCAAACAGCATCTGAAACATCGCAGTTCTGCTGGCCGAGCTGTTTTTGGACAGGTTCTTGACCAGAATGCTGTAGAATGCCCAGCAGATGCCTGAGAGGATGATGAGTCCGTCGCCAAGAAGGCGCTTCCCTCCCAGGGCCCCTATAAGAGAACGTGGGTTGACGATGAGAACGACCCCGACGACAGACAGCGCAATGCCCCCGACGGCAATGCAGGAGAACCTCCTGTGATAGACCAGACCCTCCACCAGGAGCGACAGGACGGGAAAGACGCCCATCATCAGTGAGATCTCGGAGGCTGTCGACAGGGCAAGACCCACGTTCTCGAAGATATGGTTCAGCGCATAGCCCAGGACTCCTCCCAGCATCATGGCGCCGAATGCTCGCCGGTCCAGACGAAGGTCTTCGTGACGAACAAGCAGCCAGGCGAGCAGGATGGCGCTTGCGAGCACGAAGCGTATCCATGCGAGCCAAAGCGGAGGGATAGAGCGAAGAGCCAGCTTGGAGACGGCGAAGGACGTTCCCCAGACGAACGCCGCTGCTACGACGGACACTATGCTTCCGGTTCGGGTTGTTGGCATGATTGCACATGGTACCTTTCTGGATGGCTCTTGTCAAAGGCCCGGCTTCGCGGGCCGGGCACCTGCCCTGCCGTGAACGAACAAAGCCCCGGCGGTTGGTGTCCAGGGCTTCGCAGAGTCAGGAAATCAGGCGCAGGATGTTGTTGCTACTGGTCCCGGTCCTGCAGCTTATAGTCCCGAATCTTGTTGAACAGCGATTTGCGGGAGATGCCGAGGATCTGGGCGGCCTTGGTCTTGTTCCCACCGGACTCGCGCAACGCCTTGCGGATCATATCGATCTCCATTTGCTGGATGGCGTCTGACAGACGAAGTCCACCGTTGCCGTCTGCGCCGACTGCCTGCGGCCGCGTGGGTTGTGCCACCAGTGGCTGACCCTCAGGAGCTGAAGATTCCTCGCGTCGGTGCAGAATGGGCTGAGCGCAGAGTTCTACTGTCTCGGGCAGGAGCACGTGTGCCTGAGAGATGATGACTGCCCGGGCGATGACGTTTTCCAGCTCCCGGACATTTCCCGGCCACTCATAGGCAGTAAGGCGTTCCAAGGTCTGGTCTGCTATCTCTGTGACGTCACGCCCGTACTTGGCCGCGTACTTCCTGACGAAGTGGCGTGCCAGCAGCACAGTATCGCCGCGCCGGTCACGCAGCGGGGGAAGACGCAGTGTGATGACGTTGAGCCGGTAGAACAGGTCCTCGCGGAACTTGCGTTCAGAGACCAGTCTGGTCAAGTCCTGGTTCGTGGCCGCGATGACGCGTGCCGACGACGTCAGATGCTCTCGACCGCCGACGCGTTCGAAGCCTCCATCCTGCAGGATTCGCAGGAGTTTTGCCTGGAGCGGCAGCGACATGTCGCCGATCTCGTCGAGGAAGAGGGTGCCACTGGATGCCTGTTCGAACTTGCCGATGTGCGTATCGAAGGCGTCAGTGAAGGCTCCCTTGTCGTGACCGAACAGCTCGCTCTCGAGAAGGTTCTCCGGGATGGCCGCGCAATTGACGACGATGAACGCCCGGTCCTTTCGATGGCTGTTGTTGTGAACGGCCTTGGCGACCAGCTCCTTGCCAGTACCTGATTCGCCGAGGACCAGGACGGTCGCATCCGAGCTGGCAACCTTGCCGATCTGCTTGTAGACTTCCTGCATGAGTGGACTCTGGCCGACGAGCTCGTCACTGTTGATGACGGGAAGGTCCTCGGGGCGAGCCCGTCCTGAGAGGCATGACAGCTCGCGAAGTTCAAGAGCCCTTTTCACCTTGATTTTGACCTCATCGATGTCAAACGGTTTGGTTAGATAGTCATAGGCTCCGGACTTCATGGCGGAAATGGCGACATCCGACGAGCCGAACGCTGTCAGGAAAATGACAGGGAGATCGGGCTGGGATTCCTTGATCTTGAGAAAAGCATCCATGCCGCTCATGACGGGCATCTTGACGTCCATCAGGACGGTGTCCGGGTTCAGGGCTCTGACCTTCTCGACTGCTTCCTGACCGTTCTTGGCGACGTTGACGCGATAGCCCTCGTCCTCAAGTGACTCGCGGAGCAGTTCGCGTATGTTTTCCTCGTCGTCCACGACCAGAATGAGCTTGCTTTGGGTTTTCATAGGCAATTTCACAGTTTACCGGTTTCGAAGTCCGAGTCAAACACCAGGATTGATGATTCGCTGCATGCTGACAGTGAACGTAGCGCCCGCTCCCTCTGTACTCTCATAGGTGATGACGCCATTGTGAAAAGAGGCGATTTTCTGGGAAATGGGAAGGCCAAGGCCGGTGCCGTGTTCCTTGGTCGTGAAGAACGGGGTGAACATCTTGGGCTTGTCCTCATTCCTGATACCCGCACCGACATCGCGTACCTCGAGAATGACACGATCAGCTTCGATCCTTGCGGTGACGGTAACGACCCCACCGCCCTTATCCTGCATCGACTGTATGGCGTTCTGCAGCAGGTTCATGAACATCTGCTCGGTCTGGCGCGCATCCCATGTGACCATGACCTGTGGCACCTGGAGGTCGAGCGTGGCATGGCCGTCCTCGAACTGCTGCGCCATGAGCTCTCCCATCGATTCGAAGAACCCACGCAGGTCGAACTCGACCGGCTGAGGCGGCGCAGGGCGCCCGAAGGTGAGTAGGTCCTTGACCAGTAATTCGAGACGGTCGGCTTCGCTGCGGATAGGGATGATGTACTTGGCTTCGGGACGCCCCTGCAGCTTCTTCTCCAGAAGACCTGCATATCCCTTGATGCTTGTAAGAGGGTTGCGTACCTCGTGGGCGATACCGGCTGTGAAGATGCCGAGCGTCTTGAGGGCCTCGGTCTGCTTCGCTTCTTCAATGCTCCGCTTGAGTGAGTGTGCCAGGTCGGCGACCGCGCGCGAGATCTCTCCCAGTTCCCCTCCACCGCGTGGCACGCGCGTGTCCAGGTTGGTCTTGAGTTGGACGACGCTGCGGCGAAGGGACAACAGGCGTATCAGGAAGAAGGTCAGCAGGATGATTGTCGCTGCGCCACTCAGCGCGATGGAGACAGTCGAAGTCTTGAAGGCCTCGAAACGGACACGCTGCAACGGAGCGAGGACCTGAGGCATGTCCCTGTCGACGACCAGATAGCCGAGAGTCCGTGTGCCTGCCTTCAAGGGAAGAGCGACGGTCAGCTTGGGCAGCGGGTTACGCGACCCATCGGTCAGGTAGACGAGACTTGGCGTGAAGAGGCTGACCTGGTATCCGATGCTGACACGTGGGAAGTTTCCCTTGAACACATCGATGTAGTCATAATAGGACTTCGAGAGGAAGACGCTCACCAATTCGTTCTGCTTGCTCTGGCTCAGCTTGTCGAACTTGTAGCTGCTGGACAGTTCGCGATACATGCGGTTCCAGCGTTCGACGGCCTGCGATCCTATGGCCTGGAGGGTCTCGCTTTCCTTCTTGACGAGTTCGTCCTGAAACTCGAAGATGAGGCGGTTGCTCAGAATCGCCATCGAGACGCCCACGATGAGCAGGGCAGTCACAATAATCTGGAAGGTCAGCGACTTGAAGACTCGACCCAATTGGTCCTCCTGGGATGAAACAAGGTCAGATGGATACTCGCTTCAGCAGTTCCACAAGCTCTGGCTTGAGAAGGTTGCGCCGGGTGACTGCTTCGAGCGTCTCCTGAAGGACAATATGCCCGTCGCGTGTTCCTGCGACGACACCCGAGCGGCCTTCACTGAGAGCGACAACTGCCGCTTCGCCCGATGTACTGGCCAGGATGCGGTCGAAGCGCGTGGGGCTCCCCCCTCGCTGGACGTAGCCGAGGACGGTCGCCCTGCACTCCACCGGCAGGTTGGCATCGATATAGTGCGACAGTTCCTCTGCATGCCCTGCGCCTTCTGCCATGACGATGATGTGGTGTTTCTTCTGCGCCATGACGTCATCGTGCAGGCGTGTGATGAGTTTGGGGATGCTGAAGGGCAATTCCGGGGTCAGAACGATGTCGGCGCCCGTCGCCAGAGCGGCTTCGAGTGCAATGGAGCCATTGTCCCTGCCCATGACCTCGACGACAAACACGCGGTCGTGAGACTCCGCCACGTCGCGAATACGGTCGATGGCGTCGATGGCGATGTTGACAGCAGTATCAAACCCGATGGTGTAGTCAAACCCATACAGGTCGTTGTCGATGGTCGACGCGACCCCGACGACGGGAACACCCAACTGGCCGAGCAGGTAACCACCCGTCTGTGAGCCGTTGCCCCCGATGATGACCAGGCCGTCCAGCCGGTTCTGCTGGGCGACGAGCGCTGCCTGCTTGCGGCCCTCCTCAGTACGGAACAGTTCACTGCGGGCACTCTTGAGCATCGTGCCTCCGAGTTCCAGGATGCCGGAGACGCTGCGTGCGTTGAGCTCTATCCAGGTGTTGGATACCAGTCCGTCGTAGCCGCGCTCGAACCCGACTGCCTCGACTCCCATCGACGCAGCCGTACGTGCAACTGCGCGAATGGCAGCATTCATGCCGCTGGCGTCGCCACCGCTGGTCAGAAGTCCGATGCGTTTCATGGCTACTTGGAGAAGACCTTCAGGAGGTCGACCCACTCCTGAGGGACCGTTTTGAGCTTGCCAACGGCTTCAATGAGCGGAATTGCGGTCACTTCGGTGCCGCGGAGAGCAGCCATCTTGCCGAATTCGCCGTCATGGATCATCTCGACGGCTTTCACGCCGACGCGGGATCCCAGGATGCGGTCGAACAGGGTGGGACTTCCTCCCCGCTGGATGTGCCCTATCGTGGCCGAACGAGTCGAGATTCTCGTCTTCTCCTCGACGATCCTGGCCACTTCCGGCCCCACACCCCTGTCCTGCAGCAGCATGTGGCCGAAGTCGTCCAGTTTCTCGCTGGTGGCCTGTGTGACTTCTACACCCTCACTCACGACGATGAAGGCGTACTTCTTGCGCCTGTAGGCGGTCATGACCTGGCGCACCAGGGCGTCCCAGTCGACGGGGACCTCGGGGATGAGTGTGTAGTCGGCTCCTGAGCCGATGCCGGTATAGAGTGCAACCCATCCAGCATATCTGCCCATGACTTCCAGGATGATGATGCGCCGATGGGACAGTGCAGTGTCCTTCAGCCTTCGCGAAGCGTCGAGAGCAACACTCACTGCCGTGTCGAATCCGAATGTGAAGTCCGTTCCTGACAGGTCATTGTCCATCGTCTTCGGAACGCCGACGACCTTGACGCCCAGCGCTGCAAGCTTGGTGGCTACACCCAGTGTGTCGTCCCCACCAATGGCGATGACGGCATCCAGACCCAGGGCTGCAATGTTGGCAATGAGCTGCTGTACAAGAGAGGGGTCCTTGAATGGGTTGGTCCGCGACGTCCCAAGGATGGTGCCGCCACGGTCGATGATCTCGTCGACGCGCGCGAGGTCCAGCGGTTCGGTCTCACATGAGAGAAGTCCCTGCCAGCCTCCGACAAGGCCAATGCACTCGTCTCCGTAGTCGATGGCTCTAAACACCGCACCACGTATCGCCGGGTTCAGCCCGGAGCAATCCCCGCCGCCTGTCAGGATTCCAATTTTCATCTGTAAGTCGACCCCCATTCGTACATACTACTATAGATATAGTGCGCCTCTATTGTAGGGTGGCGACAGGATGAGTCAAGGCGATGTTGTGGAGTGCGAATCTCGTGGTCGAGGGCCAATCGAAGGACGCGCGCGTGTCCGTTGGGGAGGTTGCCGTGAATCGTAGATGGGTCGTTCTGGTCCTGGTCATTGTCACCGCTGCGGGCTGCAGACCCCGGACCATATGGCCGGGTGTGGACAAGGCCGTGTCTGCAGTGGACGCACAGCGTGCTCACGATGCTGTCGTCGAGCTTGCTTCACCGGCCTATGCCGGTCGCCGTACGGGCACGACCGGCGAGGCACAGGCTGCTGCATGGATCGCTTCACAGTTCAAGGCGATTGGCCTGCGAGAACCTCCCGGGTTCAAGGAGTATCTTGCCACGTATGAGGCACCCCTGTACGTGGTGAGTTCATTCACGGGTATCAAGGCGACTGGAACGCGCGGTGAGTCGTTCCTCGGTGGCCGCGGCATGGCGATCCCGTATGCTGGAAATGGGAGCGTTGAGGCCGATGCTGTGCTTGCGGGGTTTGGGGTTCAGATGACGGGCTATGACGAGTATGCTGGCCTGGACGTCGCGGGAAAGGTCGTGGTCCTGTTGCGCTACAGCGCCCCGGTGCGTTCTGTACCCGAATCGCAGACGTACCTGGCGGCCAAGGTCGGGAGCGCCGCCGCACATGGCGCCGCCGGCGTGCTCATCCTCGACATGCCTTCGGCGCCCAATCCGTTCGACATGCATGGCCAGTTCGTGTCAGCCCTTCCCGATGCACCCGTGTCGGCTCTCATATCCGTGGCTGGAGCGCGTTCTGTGTTCTGGGCGGCAGGGCTCTCCTTCGACGACATAGCGGCACAGGCATGGGCAGGCCAGGTCGTTTCACGCGACCTCAATCTGAAGGTTTCCTTTGGCATCACGGCATCATGGAATCCGGACGCAACTGCTTCCAACGTTGCCGGCGTGCTGCTCGGGACTGACAACACGCGGCCGATTATGGTTTGCGCACACTTCGATCACCTGGGGACCGACCGCTCGGGCGTGATGTACCCTGGAGCCGACGACGACGCGTCGGGCGTCGCCGTCATGCTGGAGATGGCGCATTCGATGGTCTCGCTGGGCGCGGTCCCCCCGATATCGATCTGGTTTGTCGCTTTCAGCGGGGAGGAAGAAGGACTGCTGGGGTCTGCTGCCTTTGTGACAGCAGCCCCCGAGCTGGCTGAATCGTTGTCCGCTGTGCTGGACCTGGACATGATGCGGTCGACGTCGGTCCTCGGGGTAGCGATCGATCCATCCGACCAGGCGATCATGACTGCTGTCTCAGGCGCAATCCAGGATGGCGCCTCACTCGCGATCATCCCCTGGACAGGGGGATCGGACCATGAGACGTTCAGCCAGCTCGGCGTTCCCAGCTGCATGTTCTCGGCGCACGGGAGAGAAGCTCCATGGTACCATGCCACCACTGACACGGCGGAGGACCTCCCCGCGGCTGTCCTCGGCACGGCTGCGCGTGACGTGCTTCGGGTGGTCTGGGAGCTCATCGGAAGTCTGTGACTTTAGGAGTCCCGGAGGTCTTGGTTTGCAGGTGTCGTGGTGGCTTCCACTCCGAGGATGTGTATAGTATCAAGTGGACGTGATGAGCGCGCACCATGTCGGGGGTGGGCTCCGGCGAGGAGATGAATGCTTATGGAGAATGTTCTGAACAGTCTTGGGCTGGCGCTGCTGTTTGTCGTCCTTGGGGTTCCGCTGATGCTGGGAAAAGTCAAACGCAACGGCTTCTACGGTGCCCGGTTCCCTGCCACCATGGCGGACGACCGCGTCTGGGACGTCGTGAACCGGAAGTGTGGAGTCCTGTTTGTCGCTGGGGGAGCGGTGGCCGGGATCGTCGACCTGCTTGCTGTCGCCGGGGTTGTCACGCGCGATGCGGGGCTGTATGTTGCGGGAGCCCTGGTGGTCTATATCCTCATTGCGGGTGTCTGGCTGTGGCGCTACTCCGAACAGGTTGCGCGGGACAGTGGCGTCACTGCCCGTGACGTGGAGGTCGGCAGGACCACGCCTCTCCTGGTCGCCGTCAGCTGTTTCGCCATCGGCATCGTCGGGGTCCTGTCGGCGTTCTCCACGCCCAATCCGTGGCTTGGGTTTCGTGTGCCTGCGACGCTCGCCGATCCTGCGGTCTGGCATCAGGTCAACCTCAAGGCGGGACTGACCCTTGCCGTCTTGTCCGGCGTCTTCGGGTTCATGTTCCTCGGCCTGCGCGGCATGACCGAAGACGAGCGAAAGCGGCTGTTCTCAGGCCTGTTCGTTGGCTGGCTCGCCGCAATTATCCTCGTGGCAGTCGCGGGCACCTTGTTTGCAAACAGCCTCGTGCGCTGAGGGATGTCGTTCTCGTGGAGACCGGCGGCCGTCATAAGTATGGCATCTCACCCGAAGACGAAGTTGAATTCATCGGCGATCTGCGTTCCCGTCTTCAATTGTGAACAGCGTTGGGGTCAGGCACTATGAGCGTTCACAATTGCGCTGCGGCGCTGACGACGTATCCTGAACGCAGGGAGGCCGTGGACGGCTTGCCTGTGGAGGAACGCTGATGTGCAGGATGTTTGGAATGGTCGCCACGATGTCACAATCTATAGCTCCCTGGATGATGGACATCGAACCTTCGCTACGTTCACTGGCGGTTGCCGACAAGTCCGGTGAGGGCAATCCCGACGGCTGGGGTATCGGATGGTATGACGGTGAACAGGACGGCCCCCGTGTTGTCAGGGAACCGGGACCTGCAAACGAATCGCCACTCTTCGAGCTGACCGCTCGCGAGGTCAGTGCCCGCATTGCTCTTGCTCACATCCGCCGCAGCAGTGGTACGTCCCGCCGGCTGGCCAACACGCACCCGTTCGTCGCGCACCGCTGGACATTCTGCCACAACGGGCACTGTTCGCGCGAACGTCTGATAGAGCACCTCCTGCCCAGGTTCAGGAACGGCCTTGAAGGTGAAAATGACAGTGAAGTCTACTTTGCGTTGCTGCTGCAGCATCTCGAGTCGGCGGCCGATCCCCTCGACGCTCTGAGGGGCGCCGTCCACGAGGTGGCGTCCGTCGGGGACTTCACCGGCCTCAACTTCCTGCTGTGCGACGGACGACGCATGTATGCCTTCCACTACAGCACTGATCCAGAGCGACACAGCATGTACCTGCAACACCAGCATGGCAGAGAACTCGTCGCCAGCGAACCCCTGGGCACCGGTCCCTGGGAGGAGTTGCCCAACGGCTCGCTGGCTATCCTGACGGCCGCCGGGCACACACTCGCTTCTCTGATCTGAAGCCAGGCCGGACGGAACGGCCCGAACAAGGATTTGGCCGTTCTCTGGAAGCCGTTTCTTTGCTTTTTGGAGGCGTTTGTCTACCATATGGCATATGTCTGAGGTCATACCTGGAGGTACCACCGATGGTACTGTGGAAAAGCATTGTGCTCGGAATTGTACAGGGGCTGACCGAGTTCCTGCCTGTCAGCAGCTCGGGGCATCTGGTCGTGTTCTCGGGACTCCTCAAGGCCGATTCGACGCTGGCCTTTGACGTGGCCTTGCACTTCGGCAGCCTCATCGCCCTGATCATCTTCTTCTGGGGTGACATCACGGGCCTGTTCCAGGGATTCCTCTACACGTTCCGTGAGAGCCTGTCTCATGACGAAGCGCGCAAGCGCAACATGTTCTGGCTCATCGTCATGTCCATCATCCCGTCCGGAGTCGTCGGTGTCCTGTTCGGTGCGACCATCGAGAAGGCTTTTGCCAGCTACTACGTCGTGGCGGCCATGTTCCTGGTCACTGCTGTCCTGCTGGTTCTGCAGCGTTTTTCGTCGACGACCAGGACGATCCGCGAGGTCGGCTGGAAGGATGCGGTGGCCATTGGTATCGCGCAGGTGTTCGCGTTGCTCCCGGGCCTTTCGCGCAGTGGAACGACGATGTCCGTCGGCGTTTACAGGGGTCTCAAGCAGGAGGATGCCGCCCATTTCAGCTTCCTCATGGCCATCCCCACCATTGCGGGCGCGGCAGTCTTCAAGCTCAAAGACTTTCTGCGGGCGGGCATGTCCTCAAGCGCCCTCACTGAGGTCGGTATCGGTGTCGTCGTCAGCGTGCTGACCAGCCTCGTCGCGATTGGGCTGCTGCTCAAGGTTGCACGGAAGGGAAAGATGCAGTGGTTTGCGCTCTATTGTGTCGCTGCGTCGGTCTTCACGTTTGCAGCTCACTATTTCGGTCTTGTCTGAGCCTCTGCGGGTGCGGGGGAACCAGATTGAGGGTACAATAATAAGAACTACCACGTGAAAGGGGGAGTGTGACCTATGTTCGAAAAAGCATCCAACAAGTACAACATCGGCGATCTTGCACGGTCGCTCGGTATTCGTGACGAGGAGGTCGATTTCTTTGGCAAGTACATGGGCAAGATCGACTACCATATCCTTCAGCGTTTGCAGGATAGACCGGATGGCAAGTACATCGATGTGACAGCTGTCACGCCGACACCGTTTGGTGAAGGCAAGACGGTCACGACCATTGGATTGGGCATGGCACTGAACAAACAGGGATTCAAGACGGTCAACACACTGCGCGAACCGTCCATGGGTCCAGTCTTTGGTATCAAGGGCGGTGGAACGGGTGGTGGCAAGTCTTCTCTCTTTCCGATGGAGCAGATCAACCTGCACTTCACGGGCGACATTCATGCAGTAGAGACAGCAACCAACCTGCTGGCTGCAGTCGTGGACAACCATATCTCCCAGGGAAACGAACTGGACATCGATCCACAGAGCATCAGTTGGCGCCGGACCATGGACGTAGAAGACCGGTCGATGCGCAAGCTCACGATTCAGCTCACAGAGAAGAAAGACGGCGTCAAGACAGAGACGTCGTACGAGACCGGCTTCGACATTGCCGCCGCCTCGCCCATCATGGCCATCATGGGTCTGACGACGGGATTCGAAGATCTGCACGAGCGTCTGTCGGAGATTGTCGTTGCGCGGAGCCGTAATGGGGCCTCTGTGACGGTCGCGGACCTGCGCGCAACCGGGGGCCTGGCCGCTGTCCTCAAGGATGCCATCTATCCCAACTTGGTTCAGACCGAAGAAGGCACGCCGTCCTTTGTTCACATCGGACCATTCGCCAACATTGCCTTTGGCAACAACTCGGTGCTGTCCGACCGTATTGCACTGAAACTTGGTGACTATGTCGTGACAGAGAGCGGGTTTGGTGCCGACATGGGTTTCGAGAAGCTCATGGACATCAAACTTCGACAGGCCGGCATGAAGGGGCCTGACTGTGTGGTCATCGTTGCCACAGTCCGCGCGCTGAAGATGCACGGCGGGGCGTTTAGTGTCAGGCCAGGCAAGAAGCTTGATCCCGCTCTTGTTTCAGCTGTCAATATGCCGGCACTTGAGCTGGGCTGCGAGAACCTCCGGGTGCATATCGAGAACATTCGTTCGTATGGTCTGCCAGTTGTTGTCGCCATCAACCGATTCCCGGACGACACCGCTGAAGAGGTAGCGATGGTTCAGGCCAAAGCTCTGCAGTTCGGTGCGCTGGCCGCCGTTCCGCACACGTTCTTTGTGGATGGCAGCGAGGGTGGCCTGGAACTGGCACGCGCCGTCCAGGAAGTGGCATCGACATCTCACGTGGGAGCCATCCACTACCCATACGAGTTGACCGATACCATCGAGGACAAGATGCGCAAACTGGTCCGTACGATCTACCGTGCCGGTGACATCGAACTGACACCTGTGGCGGTCGAGCGCATCAAGGAGTTCACTGCGGCCGGCTATGACAAGTGGCCCATCTGCATGGCGAAGACACATTTATCGATCAGTCATGACCCCGACGTCAAGGGTGCACCATCTGGATACCTGTTCCCGATTCGCGACATTCGCGCCGCGACCGGTGCGCGTTTCCTGTACCCATTGGGTGGAACGATGCAGACCATGCCGGCACTCTCCAAGGTTCCTGCAATGGTGAATATCGACGTGACCGGAGACGGTGTCATCACCGGCCTTCGCTAATCTGTGAAACCCGACCGGTACTGTGAATATTCCCCTTTGTGCCGTCCGTGGTCATTGGATACAATGAAGTGTAGCAGCACAACTCGCGCATGGAGGTGAGCGTTGAAACAGACATTTCTCAATCTAGGTGCAGCTTTTGTCGGTGAATCCATGGCCCGCAACCGGTACACCATGTACAACAAGGTGGCCCGGACCGAAGGGTTTGAGCAGATAGCAGGGATCTTCGCTGAGACCGCCGAACAGGAACGGGAGCATGCCACCATCCTGTTCCATTTTCTCCAGGACATCAAGCAGGAGAACGGCGGGGAACTGACGCTTGCAAGTGCGGAAGTCCCGCTGGTGCTGGGGACAACGGCCGAGAACTTGCAGGCGGCCATCGACGGTGAACACTATGAGACGACGACGATGTACCCGGGCTTTGCCGACGTTGCCGATCAGGAAGGCTACAATGCAATCGCCTTGCGCCTGCGTGCCATTGCGGTAGCTGAAGCCCATCATGAAGAGCGCTACGGCAAGTTGCTGAAGGAAGTCAAGGCCCACTCCGTCTTCAAGAAGGATCACAAGATCGTCTGGGTCTGTCGTGAGTGTGGGTACGTCTATGAGGGAACCGAGGCGCCGACCAAGTGCCCCGCGTGCCAACATGCGCAGAGCTTCTATCAAGTCAAGTCAGAGGACTACTAGCGTCAGAGAACCAGTAATGGGGCCTGCTTCGGCAGGCCCCTTTGCGTCAGACGGCGCGCGAACACGCGCATCGACAACTGCTTCGTCTGTTCGCCGAATCAACTTCGAGACTGTCAGGAGTGAAACCACCGATGAGCACCAATAAGAAGAAAGTTGCACCGAAGGTGAGTCGGACGCAGGAACTGCAGAAGAAGTATCCGGGCCACAAGCCCATTCCGCCGAGCACGCGCACGGTGGTCATTACAGTGGCAGCGACAGTAATCCTGTCGCTGTTGCTTGTGTTCGTCGTCCTCAAGAAGGCTCAAGCCCCGCAGGTGGCAGGGAACAAATACGTTGTGCTGGAGACCAGCATGGGTACGATCAAGCTTGAACTCTACGGGGACAAAGCGCCCAGGACCGTCACCCAGTTTCTCGAGAACGTCACGGGAGGAAAGTACGACGGTCTGACGTTTCATCGGGTCGTCAAGGGATTCATGATCCAGGGCGGGGATCCCAATGGCAACGGCACGGGAGGCGGAGCGATCCCCTTTGAGAAGACAGACGTCAGCCACGTCCGGGGCGTCATCTCCATGGCATCGTCGCAGGCGGGAGTCACGCAGTCGGATATGCAGTTCTTCATCATGCACGGCGACTACACCGGACTGGACGGTACGTTCGCAGCGTTTGGCCACGTTGTCGAAGGAATGGACGTCGTGGACCAGATCGCCAGCGTCCCTGTCGGGCCGAACCCCAACATGCCCGACGAAATGTCCTCCCCTCTGACCGGAATCATGATCATCCAGGCGACCGAAGTCGCCAACTAGGAGCGTCACATGGAAGAAGAGAACAAGTTCGTCCGTATGGAAACGTCCAAAGGTGCGATGACACTCGAACTGTACGCCGCCCGGGCGCCCAAGACTGTCGAGCGGTTCATGGTGGCCGTCACCGCCGGCACGTATGACGGTCTCAAGTTCCATCGCATCATCAAGGACTTCATGGTTCAGGGTGGCGACCCACAGGGCAACGGCACGGGCGGCGGCAGCGTCAAGTTCGAGGGCTCCGACGTCAAGCACGTTCCCGGCGTCATCAGCATGGCGGCTCAGCAAGCGCGCGTCGATCAGTCCGACATGCAGTTTTTTATCATGACCAGCACATCTGACCAGTTGGATGGCAACTACACCGCGTTCGGACATGTGACTGAAGGCATGGACGTTCTGGCGGCTATCGCGGCGACACCCGTCGCCCAGGCGCAGTGGGGCGAGCGTTCACATCCTGTGGAGGACGTGCGCATCGTCAAGGCGTCCGAGATTCTCGACTAGGAGGAATCTATGGCTATTCACATCGTAACGGACTCCACAAGCACCCTTCCCACCGGATTTGCTGAGCAGCACAATCTTCCCGTCGTGCCGCTCAAGGTCTCAGTTGACGGTGTTTTTTTCCGTGAGTTTGTGGAGATATCTCCTGATACGTTCTACGCGAAGCAGAAAGCCGGCGCGAAGTGTGGAACAACACAGCCGTCCCCAGAGGATTTCATCGGGGTCTACACCAAGTTGCTCGCAAACCCGGACGACGAAGTGCTGAGCATTCACCTTTCATCTGCCATGAGCGGAACGCTCAACAGTGCCTACATTGCTGCCGAACAAACAGATCCTCGGCGCGTTCATCTGTACGATGTACGGACGATTGCCCCCGGGTTTGGGCTGATGGTCATGAAAGCAGTCAAGCTGGTACAGGGCGGCGCAAGTATCCAGGATGTGACAGAGATGCTGGACAAGATGCAGTTGCGTACTCACACGTACTTTCTGGTCGGTACCATGAAGTATCTGATCGAGGGCGGGCGCATCGGCAAGGCGGCAGGCGTCGCAGCCAGTATCCTGCAGATCAAGCCCATCCTCACGGTCAAGGACGGTATTGTCGATGTGTTCGAACGGCCGCGAACTATGCGGACAGCCCGAGACCGCATGTGGGCAATCATCGACCAGGCGGTCGTACGTGGTATCGAGCATATAGGGTTTCACTATGCGGGCAACAGAGCCGAGGTCGAGGCAATGCAAACTGAGTTCACGAAGCGCACGGGAATTCCGTCCGTCCTCAGCCAGCTCGGTCCTGTCGTCGGGTGTCATACGGGACCCGAGACCGTAGCGGTCGTCATCGTCGACAAAGCAGTCTGAACATGAAGGCTGACCGGGGCGCAGCGGCGAATCCTGACAGAACTGGTCGGAAAAAGGGGGCCAAATGTGAGCATCCATATCGTAACGGATTCCACAAGCTACCTTCCCATTGGTTTTGCTGAACAGTACGACCTGTCCGTCGTACCGGTCAAGGTTTCGGTCGACGACGTCTTCTTCCGCGAGTTTGTGGAGATATCTCCTGATGTCTTCTACGCGAAACAAGCAGCCGGAGCCAGGTATGGCACCACACAGCCCGGCCCCGAAGATTTCATCGATGTCTACACCAGATTGCTCGCAAACCCGGACGGCCAGGTGCTGAGCATTCACCTGTCATCCCGAGTGAGCGGGACGCTCAACAGCGCGCACATTGCAGCCGAGCAGACCGATCCCAGGCGTATCCATCTCTATGATTCGCGGTCGTCAGGTCTCGGGCTCGGGTTCATGGTCATGGAGGCTATCAAGCTTGTTGTGGGAGGAGCCGGCATCGACGCCATCATCACAATGCTGGACGGGATGCAGCCACGCACGCATATCTACTTCCTCGTCGGTACCATGAAGTATCTCATCAAGAGCGGGCGTATCGGGAAGGCGGCGGGCATCGCTGCCAGTATCCTGCAGATCAAGCCCATCCTCACGGTCAAGGACGGTATAATCGATGTGTATGACCGGCAGCGAACCATGCGGGCCGCTCTAAACCGTATCTGGGCGCTCATCGACCAGGCGGCCGTACGGGGCATCGAGCACATTGGGTTCCACTACGTGAGCAACAGGGCCGAGGTCGAGGCAATGCAGACTGAGTTCACGAGGCGCACAGGGATTCCGTCCGTCCTCAGCCAGCTGGGGCCGGGCGTCGGGTGTCATATGGGACCCGAGACGTTGGGCGTTGTTATCGTCGACAAAGTAGTGTAATGTAAGATGCAGGGAAAGAAGTCCCCCGTTAACGATCATGTGAGCAGGTCCGCTGTCTCCGCCGGCGGGATGACTGCACAAGCGGAGAAAGGAGCCGACAATGGCCATCCACATCGTAACAGACAGCACGGCGTGCCTGCCGCAAGGGTATGCCGAAGAGCACGGCGTCACCGTCGTTCCACTCAAGGTCTCACTCGACGGTGAGTACTTCCGCGACGGCATCGACATTGCGAACGACGAGTTCTACCGCCGCCTCGTGGCAGGCGCGAAGGCGGATAGCACGCAGCCGTCACCTGAGGAATTCGCCTCCGCATATCGCGCCATTCTGGACAAGGATCCCGAAGGAGACATCATCTCGCTTCACATCAGTTCACGCATGTCGGGTACGCTCAACTCCGCTCTCACCGGGCGCAACCAGCTGGACACGGCTCACGTCCAGTTTGTGGACACATTGAATGCTGCTCTTGGTGTCGGATTTCCGACGATGCGAGCAGTGGAGCTCGCCGAAGCAGGGGTGTCGCTGTCGCAGGTCATCGCAGAAGTGGAGGCGCTGGTTCTGCGGACCCATACCTACTTCGTGCTCGACTCCCTCAAATACCTCGAGAGAGGCGGGCGCATCGGAAAGGCTGCTGCCATCGCCGCCAGCGTCCTGAAGATCAAGCCCATCCTCAGCTTCATCGAGGGGGTCACGGATGTCGTGGACCGTCCCCGCACCAAGAAGGTTGCGCTGGAACATCTGTGGGCAATCATCGACAAGCATGTGCAGAAGGGCGTCGAGTATGTGGGGTTCCACTACGGCGCCAACCGGGTCGAGCTGGAGGACTTCCAGCGTGAGTTCACGTCCAGGTACAACGTGCCGAGCATGCTGACCCAGTTAGGACCTGTCGTCGGAAGGCAGTCGGGACCCGACATGATCGGAGTCGTCATTACGGAGAAGAAGCCACAATAGCCGACAACGGACGGGAAGAGACCATGATCTACGCCATCGCCGCGCTATGTGACTGGCTTGGCGCCAAGCGCGTCGCCATGCGGTTGTTTGCTGCTGCTCCACGTTCAGACTACGCCGCCTGGTGGGGGGCGGTCGGTCTCATGCAGACCGGCAGGGATGAGGAGGCACTGGGCCTCCTGACACGCGTACGCGCCATTCATCCCGGATGGAAGCGCACCAAGCGCCTGCTGGCAACGCTGTACCTTCGTCGCGACCCCGAGAAAGCCGTTCAGCTCTATAGTCCCCCGATGGGCATCTGGGAAGAAGTCATCCTGGGTGACCTGCTCTACTTCTTTCTTCACCGCGAGGATGAGGGTGTGCAATGGTGGCGTCAGGCGTACACGAAGGTGGACTGGAAGAGTGCCCGCGAACTCGACAATCCCGCGCGTCTCCTCCTCAAAAGGCTGTGTCGCATCACCAGCGATCCTGTGCTGCTCGAGCGGTTTGCGGAGCTGGACACCGACAACTTCCGCCAACAGCACATCGTTGCCTACGTCGACATCCTGGCATCGCGCGGCGAGCTGGACAAGGCGAGGGAGATGCTCGACCGTGGTTTCTATCTCTATCGCGGGGACCCGATGCTGACAGCGTGCTGGGAGAGGCTCGGATTCGGCCGGCTTCCTTCGTACAAGGTGAAGACCTCGGGGACGGCGGCCGTCCGACACAACGTGTACACCGGGCTGCTCACCGAGGTGAGCGACCTCTCGTCGATCGTGGACAGGGTTCATCAGGAGCACCCGACGGGCGTCGTTACGATTGCCAGCAGCGTGATGACCATGTGCGAGGGAACGCTGATGTGGACCCCCACGTTCAAGCCGTCACGCCTGGCGCGTTTCCTCGGCCCCTGCACAGGGCACGGCGGCGGGAAGTTCATTCACTGGTACAGCTATCCGATGGAAGCAGCCTGGAAGGTGCAGGCGTACATCGAACTCGCAGGGACGTTCCGCGTCCTTCTCGGGGCAGGCGCCACGGTACTGGGAAAGCTGCTGCACCGCAAGGGATGGTTCTATGCGGTCGTCGGCCCGGTGGCCAAGGCCGTGGACAGCGATAAGGTCATGCCATACGACGCCTGTCTCGTCCCCGGACCACTGGACGTGAAGACCAGCATCAGGCGCCTCGAGCGCACAGGCGCACGTATCAGCGTGGTGGACGTCAACGATGTCTTCGGCGCGGAGATCGTTGCGTCGACCGAAGGCGTCGACCAGGACTGGCTCAGGCGGTCGCTGGAGGACAACCCGGCGGGCAATGACGATTCTATGACGCCTATCGTCGTGGTGATGCCAGAGTAGCCGGCAGGGAACATACGCAATGAAAAGGGCGAGAGCATCACTGCTCCCGCCTCGTGCATTTCGTATGTCCTGAGGTCAGTTGGCCGCTGGGGTCTCCGGCAACACACCGGCATAGACGACAAGCTGGGTCGCCTCCGTCGTTGTGCCGTCGGACGAGACCGGCGTCACAACCAGGACCACAAGCGACTTGTTGACATATCCCTCGCAGACCGTCGTGTCGCCAAAGCTGGTGTTCTCGACGTCACCTGCAAAACCTTGCCGGCGCAGCCAGGTGTCGATATTCACAGCTTCGTCCGAGGTCGCCGACTTGGCGATCATGACGACGCCCGAAAGAGTCAGCCTCGTTGGGTTGCCCTCGCCCGTGGCGACATACCAGTCGAAGCTGCGCGGCACAGCCATCGAGAACTTGAGGCTGCTGTTTGCCTTCAGGTCGCTCAGGAGCTGCCGGGCGGGTGCGATGTCCACCGTGGGAACATTTGTTCCCCTTTGCTGGCCTCCGTGCCCGATCATGTACCATGCAACGCCGGCCGCGACGATCAGCACGGCCAGCAGAACGACCAGCACCTTGATTGCGATTTTCATACAGCAAAACCCCCAGACTCTTGTCAAATGGATGGTTCATTGTACCACATCCGAGACCGCTTCAACCGTGGAAAAGAGATGATACTCCAATGTCATGGACGTTGCCCGAGGCGTCAAAGTTCCGCAGGCACGTGTTGACGTTTTATCCAGCAGGCCTAGCATGATTGGTACAGGTCTGTCGAAGTCGGAGGTACCTCGCATGCAGATCGAAATGGCGTGGCGCGACGAACGGGTCAACGTGTTCGCTCTGAGCGGCGTGAGCATGGGCATACGCCTCGAGCCGCAGTTGTTCGTCTGCAAGAAACGCCCCATCGGACACCGTGGCCCGTTTGTCCTCGACCCGCGCAAGGGTCGCCCTCGATTTCAGTTGTCGCAGCTCGGCGCCACAGCTCAGGAGCAAGCCAATCAGACCGAGTATGCGCTATCGTATGTGGCCGAAGTGGACAGCTACGTGCATATCCCCGTCAATTATGCAGTGTTCGCGGGATTGTGTGCTGAGGGTTGGTTCTCGCTGTGGAACCCCTCGGCGCCACTGGCCTACTTCGAAGATTTGCAGGAAGGGTACCTCGCACTGATGCGGGTCTCATGCCTTGACGCTGAGGTCCCCGAGCAACTGCTCGAGCACGGCCGGTCCGGTGCCAACTTCATCTACTACCTCGACCCACCCGTCACTGTGCAGAAGCTGCACCCCATCCTCCGTCCCTATATGTATGAGCGCCGCAAGGGCGAACTCATAGCCTTCCTGTCCGAACACAACTGGCTCCTCGGCGAGGAAGGTCCGACCGTAGCAGCTGAACTGGAGACAGAAAGCCTGTTTGACGTGACGGAGTTGCCTGAGAAGACTGCTCGAAGAAGATAGGAGAGGACCGAAATGAAACAGTACGAAGCCGTTATCGAGGCGATGGAGCGCGAGGGTGGATATGCGACACTCGGACGACTCTATCAAGTTGTACCGACCATAGCAGAGTGCGCCTGGGAGACAAAGACACCCTTCGCATCCGTTCGCAGGATTGTGCAGGACCCGCGTTTCTTCTTCAGAATCCGTCCGGGTTTGTGGGCACTGAACGACTGTCGAGACCGTTTGCCCGAAAGCATCTTGCCGTCAGGGAAGACCCCTATTGCCAAGGTGAACGAGAACACTCACGCATACTATCAGGGGCTAATTGTCCAAGTTGGAGCTATGCGCCACATGGAGACTTTTGTGCCATTACAGGACAAGAACAAGCCGTTCATGCAACAAACCTTGGCATCGGTTGCAACTGTCCCGGTGATGTACAAGTTCACGTATGACGAGACGCTGAGAAAGGCTCAGACTGTGGACGTCGTGTGGTTCAACGAAAGGAAGATGCCCGAGGCTTTCTTTGAGGTCGAGAACTCGACGGATATGCTGAATGCGCTGTCAAAGTTCGTGCAGTTGCAGGACTTCGCAGCTCGCTTCTTCATTGTAGCTGACGCCTTGCGGAAGCGCGAATTCACGGACAAGGTCGCTCTGACGGCATTCGGCGATGTGTGCAATCGAGTTCTGTTTGAAAGCTATGAACATATCGCAGATCTGCATGCGAAGCTAACAGAGTTGGCTATGCTCGAACAAGGCGAGGGCCAAACGCTTTAGCACACTGCTCGGCTTCTCCTGCTGCTGGCGTCCGCGCGAGGGCGTACTTCTACTCGGATCGGGGCGTCGAATTGGACAGGTTCAATCGGAGCATCCAGAACTGCTTGGTGGGGGTTCGTTCAGGGGTTGACAGTCAGCAGGACTGAGTGGGTACGGACCGCAATGGAGTTGGGATAACCGATGCGGATGTAGCCGAAGTACAGGGTGACCTTGCCGGGAGCGACAGCGCGAAAGGTCCAGACCTCGGTTCTTGCGACGGTCTCCTTGGCATCTGGTTGATCCAGGAGCTGTACCTTCGTTTTGTCGGTGGCCAGCAGATCCCACCGGAATGCCGGATCGGCACTGCTGTCGAGCGTGACCGTGAAGGTTTCGCCGACATGCGCCTGGACTCCAGGGATGGGCTTGAGGGATTTCTTGACCATCGGGATGATGACGACGAGGACGAGGGCGATCAGCGCAAAGGTCAGGACCTGCTTCACGGCATCTGTCATTTTCATAGTGGACAGTATATGCAGATGCCGCCGAAAAGCATGGCCATGCGAGGCCTGGTGTCTCGAAAGAGCGTGGTCGGAGACTGCACGGGAGGGTGTATGACCACGCCCCGCAGTGGCAGGCTGCGGGGCGGTTCAGGTTTCGTGATTGTTCTACTTGACGGTGACCGTGATGGTCCTGGTCTTGACAGGAGGGACGCTCTCCCAGAGACGGGCGTAGGCCAGCGTGATGGTGGTCGTTCCCTTGCCGACGGCCTTGAACGTGAAGGTGTCCGTGCCGCCCCCTCCAACGACCTGGGGGTCGCGGGCCTCTGCTTCATACGTATTGCCGACGAACGTGACCACCGTCTTGTCGCCGATGGTCTGGCTCCAGTTGTACCCAGTGGTGGCGTTGGCATCCAGTGCGATGGTGAACGTCTTTCCGGCGGCCGTCTCAAACGTATCCCCGGTGACCTGGTCTCCTCCGGAGGCTCGGGTCAGCACAAGGGTGACGACTACGGCGGCAACCGCCACCACAGTCACGATAACAGCCAGCATGCTCCTCTTCATAATCTCATCTCCTTGAACCGGTCGGTGTCCCCGACGCGTCACCCCTAGGACGTACGGAGTGCCGACACGGTTCCCGGGACTACTGTGTCGTCAGTGGACTCTGGTCCAACATCAGGTATCCTGATACAATCAAGGCGGAGGTGTATCATGGCGACAGACGAACTTCACGGCAAGTCAGCACGGCTGGTCGACCTGATTGTGGTTCAGCCAGGGGCGATTGTCAGCAAGACGCTGATCGAGCAGCCGACAGGGACCGTCACGCTGTTCGCGTTCGACAAGGGGCAGAAGCTGAGTGAACACACGGCCCCATTCGACGCGTTGGTGAGCGCACTGCAGGGGAGTGTCGACATTATCCTGGACGGCGTGCATCACACACTGGCAGCGGGCGACGCCATCGTCATGCCGGCCGGCATCGTCCATGCCGTCGATGCGCTGGAGCCCTGCGTGTGGCTCCTTACCATGATACGCTCCTGAAGCGCTGACATGCGAGAGGACCATGCGCACGGCAAGGACCGGTCCACGCGGGCCGGGCGAACGCCTAAGCCTAGGACGGGCACTCCGCCGGGAACGCTGACTGTTCCGCCTGCAGATGCCGTGATTCCACCGACCCATATCCGGGTCCTGTGGTATGACCAGGACCACTGCGAGGAGCAGGAGTCCGGAGAAGCCCGTATCTGCGCCGCCTACGCTGGCCGGGCAGGGACCACCTGGATCGATGTCACCGGTGTCGGTGACCCGGCGGTCCTGCAGGAGCTAGGGCGGACGTATGGCCTGCATCCTCTTGCACTCGAAGACATCCAGAACCTGCGGGAGCGCCCGAAGGTGGAGACGTATGAAGGCCAGAAGTTCGTGGTGTTTCGGCTTGCCCGCATCAGCGGCAGCGTGTCCATGGAGCAGGTCTCAGCGTTTCTCGTGGGGTCCACGCTGATCACGTTCCAGGAGGACCCGATCGACCCATGGGAGGCCGTGCGTACAGCCATTCGCGGAGGGGCGGGCCGGCTGCGGTCCGCAGGTGCCGATTACCTGCTCTACTCGCTCATCGACGTCGCTCTGGATGAGGTCTTCCCTGTCCTCGAGCAGCTGGGGGACCAGCTTGAGGACCTTGAGCAGTCGGTCATCGACAATCCGACGCCGGAGACGCTAAGTGTTATCTTCAGTCTGAAGAGGGAACTCCTCATGCTGCGTAAGACGGTGTGGCCGGAGCGTGAGGTCGTCCTTGGATTGCAGCAGGACCTGTCGGGATTGATCAAGGACGAGACCAAGCTATACCTCCGGGACGCCTACGACCACGCGGTCCAGCTGATGGACATGCTGGAGACCTACCGTGACCTGGCCTCGAACATGCTTGATGCATACCTTTCATCGCTCAGCAACAGGATGAACGATATCATGAAAACGTTGACGATCATCTCGACCATCTTTGTGCCCCTGACGTTCATCGTAGGCCTGTACGGCATGAACTTCCGCTACTTCCCCGAGATCGAGTGGCGCTATGGCTACCTGTTTGTATGGGTGGTCATGGCCGTCGTGGTCATCATCCTCTTCAGGTACTACAGGCGCAAACACTGGATGTGACGTCGTCGCAGGGCTTTCACCCGTTCTCGCCGCCTGTTCGTTCGCGAACAATGGAGTAGAATGTCCAAGTAATAATCATGGCCGGAGGGCCAGTATCGATGGAGGTGTGTGCATGATCGAAAACGTCGCAAAGTTCCTGGAGGAACGGCTTGGCGGGGAGCAGTACGCCAAGCTCAGCAGGATCTCAAATGGGAAGTTGTACGATTTCATTGCCCACTTCATCAAGGTGCTCGATCCAGCAAGCGTCTTCGTCTGTGATGACTCGACCCAGGATCTTTCCTACATCAGCGAGAAAGCGATCCACGATGGTGAGGAGCAACATCTGGCTATAAACGGCCATACGATCCACTTCGATTCGCCTCTCGACCAGGGCCGCGACAAGGAGCACACGAACATCCTGGTGGATCCTGGAGAAGAGATGGGTCCCAGGATCTCGACGCGTGACCGCACCGAGGGTCTCAGGGACATCGGCGAGGTCCTGGATGGTATCATGCGTGGACGTCAGATGCTGATCGTCTTCGCTACGCTGGGGCCCAACGGTTCCGAGTTCGCTATCCCCGCAGTTCAGCTTACCGACAGCCCCTACGTCGCACATTCGGAGAAACTGCTGTATCGGCCAGGCTATGAGGAGTTTGTCCGTCAGGGTGAACAGGCGCACCTTTTCAAGTTTGTGCATGCTGAGGGCGAGCTGACCGAGAGCAAGACGACGAAGAATATCGACAAGCGCCGTATCTACATCGATCTCAAGGACGACATGGTCTACAGTGCCAACACGCAGTACGCCGGCAACACGCTGGGCATGAAGAAGATGGCCATGCGCCTCGCCATCCACCGTGGGTCGCAGGAAGGCTGGTTGTGCGAGCATATGCTGGTCATGGGCATCCACGGGCCTCATGATCGTGTCACCTACTTCACGGGCGCGTTCCCTTCAATGTGTGGCAAGACGTCGACCGCCATGCTGGACGGCGAGAGCATCGTTGGCGACGACATCGCCTATCTCCGCAAGATCGATGGCATCGTGCGAGCAGTCAACTGCGAGCACGGCATGTTTGGCATCATCCTGGGCGTCAACAGCAAGGACGACCCTATCCAGTGGAAGGCACTGCATGCACCCGGTCATCAGGTCATCTTCAGCAACGTCCTCAGGACGGATGACGGTGGCGTCTACTGGGAAGGCAAGGACGCGGCGGTCCCGGAGCACGGCGTCAACTATAGGGGCGAGTGGACCCCGGGCAAGGTCGACAACGATGGCAAGCCCGTGCCCGCTTCTCATGCAAATGCCCGCTTCACGTTGGGCCTGGAGATGCTCGAGAACCTGGACAAGAACGCCGACCATCCTGACGGCATCGAGGTCAGCGCATATGTCTACGGCGGTCGCGATTCGGACACGTGGGTTCCCGTACAGGAGTCCATCGACTGGGCCAACGGCATCGTCGCCTTTGGGGCTTCCATCGAGTCCGAGACGACCGCTGCAACCATCGGCAAGGCCGGTATACGCCAGCACAACCCGATGTCCAACCTGGACTTCCTGTCGGTCCCGCTCGGCAAGTACCTCCAGATCAACGTCGATTTCGCCAGGGGGGCCAGGCGGCTGCCGAAGATCTTCGGCGTCAACTACTTCCTCAAGAGCCGCGATGGCAAATTCCTCAACGGGAAGAACGACAAGAAGGTCTGGTACAAGTGGATGGAGTTGCGCTGCAACGGTGACGTCAAGGCCGTCAAGACTGCGACAGGCTGGATCCCGGAGTACCGGGACCTTGTCCCGCTGTTTGGGGACATTATCGGTCGCGAGTACACGCACGAGGAGTACGAGGCCGAGTTCTCGCTCCGCATCCCCGAGAACCTGAGCAAGATCGATCGCGTCATCGAGAGCTGGAAGAACAACACGCACGACACCCCCGAGGTCCTGTTCACCGAGCTCGAGGCTCAGCGTGCGCGTCTGCTGGAAGCGCAGGAGACCTTCGGCGACGAGGTCAGGCCGTCGCAGTGGAGTGTCATCGCCTAGCCCTGTGACATTGCTGTAACACTGGGGACAGGTCATATTGGTGTTGCAGCGCCCCTCCACACGGAGGGGCGCTCTCGTCATTTCTGACCGATCCCTTCTCGCCAGAGACGGGCTCGCCTGTCAGTGTCATCGGTGTTGACCCCGGGGCGTGCTGGTGCTAGATTGGCTGGAAGCGCACTGGTGGGAGGTTCGCATGGAATCGTCCTATACGGCACCATTTGCACAGGCATACAATCAACGATGGACCGGGTTTGTGACGCTGGTCGGGCCGAGATTGCGGACCCTGTACGAGCAGGTCTGTCCGAAGGGCGAGCGGTCGCTGCTCGACGTCTGCTGTGGCACTGGCCAGTTGGCGCTCCAGTTCCTGCAGGCAGGGTATGTCGTGACGGGTCTGGACAATTCGGAACCGATGCTGGCCCATGCGCGCATCAATTGCGCTTCGTTCGTCTCTTCTGGCGAGGTGTCCTTTGTCCAGGGTGACGCGGCAGATTTCTCGCTGTCCTCGCGGTTTGGGCTCGCCGTGTCGACATTCGACGCCCTCAACCATCTGTCGGGCATCGACGCCTTGCTGTCCTGTTTTGCCTGTGTGCACCAATGCCTGCTGCCGGGAGGCCTGTTTGCGTTTGACCTCAATACGATGATGGGACTGCGACGCTGGAACAATGTGACTGTGGAGGATGCCCTGGACGCGATGGTTATCAACCGCGGCATGTACGACGAAGACAAGCGTCAGGGGCGCATCAAGATCTCCGGATTCGTTCGGCAGGAGTCGGGAAGCTGGCTTCGCTTCGACGAGACATTCGTGGAAAGCGCGTGGTCGGTGCGAGAGGTGACCACAGCTCTGCTGGAGGTCGGGTTCAGTGCGGTCTATCAGGCGCGTGCCGCAGACCTGACCGTACCTCTTGCCGACCCGGAGTCCGAACCTCGTGTCTTCTTCGTGGCTCGCGTGTAACAGAATTGAGGTCTGTCCCCATCGTCTTGCGGAAGGTGCAGAACCGGCCCCATGCCAAGACGGGGCCGGTTGTTGTTCCATGAGAACAAGAAGCAGCTAGAGGGATAGGATAATTTGTTTGGCGCGTGGGATCTTGGCGGACGACATGGACAGTTCGTCGATGCCCATGGCGATGAGAACGGGGATGGCCCTCGGATCTCCCGCCAGTTCACCACAGACGCCCACCCACTTGGCATGGGTGTGGGCTGCCTCGATGGTCATGTGGATGAGTGATAGCACGGCTGGGTGCAGCGGCTGATATAGGTAGTTGAGGTCGCGGTTCGTTCGGTCGGCGGCAAATGTATACTGTGTCAGGTCGTTGGTGCCGATGGAGAAGAAGTCGACTCTATCGGCAAGACGCTCGGCATCCAGTGCCGCAGACGGGATTTCTATCATGATGCCGACCTGCAGGTCGTGGTCGTACGCGGCCCCTTCTGCGTCCAATTCGTCACGCACGCTCTGGAGAAGAAGGTTGGCTTGTCCGATCTCCTCGGCGACGGCAATCATTGGGTACATGATCCGCGCCGTGCCGGCCGTGCTGGCCCGCAGAATGGCGCGCAGCTGGGTCTTGAACAGCGTTGGTCTGCGCAGGCCAAGGCGAGTCGCGCGTACGCCGAGGTACGGGTTGGTCTCCGGGGGCAGGTGCAGGTACGGGATCCGCTTGTCTCCTCCGATATCGAGAGTCCGGATGATGACGGGTTTGCTGCCAAAGGCGGTGAGAACGGAACGGTATGCTTCGACCTGCTCTTCCTCGGTGGGAGGGCTGTCGCGGTCGAGGAACAGGAACTCCGTGCGATACAGGCCGACCCCGTTCGCGCCGAACTGCAGGGCTGTGGCGACGTCACCGGGGCCACCGATGTTGGCAGAGACTTCAATGCGCTTACCACTCCCGAGGATGGCTTCCCTGTCCTTGTACTGCGAAAGATGATCCTGTTCGGCTGCTAGGGCGTGGGCATGCTCTTCGAGGATAGCACGTTCCTCGGGAGTGGGGTCCAGAACAACTGTTCCAGCGGCCCCGTCGACGCCGAGGCGTGTCTGTTCGTCGATGCTCGCAAGCGCCGTGCCCAGGCCGACGACAGCAGGTATTCCCAGCGTCTGAGCCAGGATAGCAGTGTGGTTCGTCGTACTGCCCTGCTCCGTGACGAAGGCAAGAACGTTCCTGCGGTCGATCGAGGCTGTGTCCGCGGGTGTCAGGTCGCGAGCGACGACAATGGCGGGGTAGGGCAGTGCCCGCAGATCGGCCTTGGACATCCCCGAGATGACGTCGTCCGGGCGATAGATGTACACTCGGCCGATGGCAATACCTGCTGACGCAGGGATTCCTCTGAGTGTACTCATAAACCTGACCCGGAACGTGCAACACTAGAAGCCGGCAACTCGATGTCATTGCGATCACTGATCATATCACCTGTCATGACCGACGTTCCTCCGTGCGCGGCTCCCCCTGACTGCAATCTGGGCAGAGGCGTCGACTGTCAGTGTACTTCGGAGGCGGGAAATGCAACGTAGAATCGTGAACAGCAGTGGATCGCCGCTCGCGACTCGCCGTCAGTCCTGGTGTGTGGCTGCGCGCGGAGCCTCTGGCGTGCGGAATGTGGTGTCCAATCCTGTCGTGAGGCTGCCGTCTGGCGCGACCCGCACCAGACGCGTATGATACAGTGTGCCTGGTTTGAGCTCCATGACTGCAAGGTCGACATTGTACGTCATGTTTCCAAGGAGTGGCCCCTGCTTTTCTGTGGCGTACTCGTAGGTCTCGGAAACACCATATTCGAAGAACCAGAGGGCTGGCTGACCATCAGGCTTGATGATGCCGTTCAGCACTGCCGACGCCGACGTCACCGATGACGGAGCAAGCGTGGTGACGAGACGCTCGAGTTCGACTGGTTCGGGTTGGTGGTTGAGGATCGCGGCAGGGACCGAACTTCTCGTCGTCACAGCTGGCTGGGTCACAACGGCCGACGTTGCCGGCGTTGCAGGCTTGGGAGCGGCTGCGACGGTGATCGGTGACTTGACGATGTGGTAGTACTTGACGTACGTCCAGCCACCGAGCAGCCAGCCGATGGTTGTCCTTTTCCGGTCGTACGTGTGGGCGTTGAAGAGGGGTTGGCCATTGGACTGCTTGGCCGAAACGAACACGGCATGATGCAGGCCAAGCCAATTGCCAAAAATGGCGACATCACCGGGCTGCAGGCCGGTCGGCGCCAGTGAACTCGAGGACGTCTTCCAGATGGTGGCCTTGAGGGTGTTCGTCAGGAAGGCGTCCAGGCTCGTACACTGCGCGAGACTTCCGCTCTTGTCGACCAAAGGGCTTGCGCGGAGGCTGAGGCCACCTGCGATAAGGCACTGGGAAACGTAGTTGGCACAATCATTGAAGCCATAGCTCTGGAACTTGGGATTGCGCTTGTTCCACCATTGGTCGGCATACTGGATGGCTTTGAGAGGGTTGTACGTCGCAGCGCTCACGCGTGGGGCAGGAGAGAGAACGAGCGAGGAGGCTGTCGCCACGATGATGGCGAGAACGACGACGATCTGCCTTCTCCAGCGTGCATCTGGTTTTGAGGTTGTCACAGGATGACTCCTTTCTTCCCGCGTGGTCCGACACAGGATGGCCAGACAAGGGAAACCGTTCCTTTCTGCCAATCTCATTAGACTCGAGCCGGGGCGTCTTGTCAAGAGCGCAAGAGTGTGATCCGCCTGTTCTGCCGCTAACGAAGGAGATGGCGAAGCGTATCGACCAGGAGCAGGACGTTGAGACCGCTGACGATGACGGTCGTCGTCCAGAGGAGCACGCGGTCGAGTATGGAGTTCACGTACCTTCCCATCACGCGCGGGTTGGAGGTGAGCAGGATCTGCAGGACGATCGTCCATGGTAGCTGAATGGAGAGCGCTATCTGGCTTAAGATGAGGCCCTTGAAAGGGTTGGTGATCACCAGCACGATCAGTAGAGCCCCAAGCAGTGTCATCATGATGCCCAGGCGCGTGTGGTTGTCCGACGGATCATAAGGTTCGCCGGACATGCCGGCGACGATACTGCCGCCTGCCATGCCCGCGGTGACCGACGATGAGAGGCCGGCCATGAGCAGTGCTCCACCAAAGACGATGGCCGCTGCCCGGCCCAGCATCGGCCGCAACATGGCCTGAGCCTGTCCGAGTTCTGTAACGACGGTTCCGCTGACGAAGAACGTGGCTGCAGCAAGGATGATCATGGAGCTGTTGATGGCCCAGCCGATGACCATGGAGTTCAAGGTGTCCACGAACTCGAACCGGAGCTGCTTTTCTACGACGTCTCTACCCTTCTGGTTCAGCTGGCGGCTCTGGATGATTTCGCTGTGCAGGAAGAGGTTATGCGGCATGACGACCGCGCCGAGGACACTCATGATGACAGGAATGGAGCCCAGGGGTATGGCGGGGGTAACCCATCCGGTCGCAACCTCTGCCCACGGGATACGTACGAGCGACAACTCATACAGGAAAGAAAGCCCTATGAGCGACACGAATGCGATGATGAGCTTCTCGATGCGCCGGTAGCCGTTGCTGAGAAGGAGCCAGATGACGGCGGCCGACACGAGAATGGCGCCGATACGCAGCGGCAGCTTGAACAGCAGGTTGAGGCCGATGGCGGCACCCATGATCTCCGCAAGGGCCGTGGAGACGGAGGCGGCAACGGCCGAGCTCAGTACAAGGCGGGCGAACCGGGGACGCATGTACTTCGTGGCCGCCTCGGAGATGCACAGGCCCGTGACGATGCCCAGGTGAGCGGCATTGTGCTGCAGGAGGATGAGCATCAGGGTCGACAGTGTCACCATCCACAGGAGGCGGTAGCCATAGAGCGAGCCTGCAGCAACATTCGATGCCCAGTTGCCGGGGTCAATGAAACCCACGGTGACGAGAAAGCCGGGGCCAATGTACTTCAGGAGCTCCAATGCCTGAAGACGCGGAGTGTGACCGTTGAATGATTTCTGGATCCGTGTGTGCAGACTCATGAGCTGAGTATATGTGGTCCAGACATGTCATCAAGCGTCTGCAGGCAGGTTGTGCCTGTTCGTCTTGAAGTTGTGGTTGCACCGTGCCTGACAACTCCTATAATGATATATCTACAGCAGGACATTCGAACGAGCACCCCAGTGGATGGGGCGCGTCATGGCCATGGTGGCTCACCTTTCCGGTTGTCTGTTCTCTGAATTGAGTGGAGGTATCTATGCGTATCAGGATCGAAGTACAGAGCGCTCTCGGCAAGTTCATTTTACCTCAGGGGTACAACCCCTATGTGCAGGGGCTTGTCAATGCGTGCATCCCCGAAGACATCAAGTGGTCTGGCATCGCGACGGGCACGGAAGAAGCCCATTTCAAGCTCTTCACCTTCTCGCAGCTCTATGCGAAGTCGGTGGAGCGTATCGACGTTGCCCCGCGGGAAGAAGCTGAAGCAGACGGACACGTTCACTATCAGCTGGTGATGTCGTCACCAGTCTGGTTCTACCTGTCGTCGCCCAGCCCCGAGTTCATCCAGGCGCTTACGCCTCGGCTGGAGCAGGCCCATGACCTTCACCTGGAGCGGAACCTCGTGCAATCGGTGCGTGTCAGTGCCGCCTATCCCGTTACCATCCCCACCCACGGGCTGGTGACGTGGCGCATTCGTACGATCAGTCCCATCACCGTGTACCAGAGTGAGAGCAAGGACAGCAACTCTGCACACTACTTTGCGCCCGACGACCCACTATTCTCCAAGATTGTTCTGGACAATGCCGTGCGCAAGTACTACGCCTGGACGCAGGAGAAGGCACCCAGCGATGGTTTCAGTATCAGTTGTCTCGACCATACGCCGCATCTGGCCGTCATCTCGTTCAAGGACACGCCCGTGCATGGCTATACAGGTCGTTTCCAGTTGACTGGAGATGCCAAGCTGTTGTCGTTCCTGTACGAATCCGGCCTGGGAGGCAAGAACTCTCATGGCTTCGGGATGTTCGACATAGCGCCTGAGGGAGAAGACGACGCTCACTGGCGCCGCAGGACAGAAGAAGAGAGCCATGAAGTGCGCAGGACGCCTTCGATGCCTATGGCCGCGGCCGATCAGGAACGACCGGACCGCCACGAGCGGTCGGACAGTCGTGGGCAGGAAGGGCACGTGTGGCACGGCGAACACCACGGTACCGCTGGTCAGAGAAGCTCCTCGAAGAGTGCAGGGTCCAGAGACGACCGGCCGCATGCCGCCCGCCCGCGTCTCCAGGGTGAGCATTCAGATCGCCCGCGTACCGACAGGCCGTATTCGGACAAACCGCGCACAGAGCGTTCTGCGTCGGACCGTCCACATACAGACAGACCATATTCAGACCGCCCGCGTACCGACAGGCCATATGCTGACCGTCCCAGGACGGAGGGACCGAGGCTCGACGGCACACCAGGGACAAGTCGGGGAACGGGGCGTCCGGGGAGTGATAATCGAAGATTCCAGTCTTCGCCACGTAGTGGTCCTTCTGATCGCAGAGGGCCTCGTGGCACGGAGGAACCGCGTCGCAAGTTTGTCAGCCGCTACGCTCCCGATATCAAGCCGGTGAGCCATGAGAAGGCGGCTACTGGTTCTTACAGCATCTGGGATGGCAAGGCGAAGACCGAGTTGCCGCGTTTCGTCCGTCCAGACGGCACCGAGAGCACTGGCGGTCCTCGTCCGAACGAGCATCGCGGGGGACCTCGTCCCGGTGCTTCTGGTCGTTCTTCAAGCGGAGATGGGCGTCCTCAGGGCGACAGACGCGGTGGGAGTCTCGGTGCTTCGAGACCAGGTGGAAGCCCCGGTTCAGTACACCGCCCCAGTGGTGGGCACGGTGATCCGCGCGATCACAGGGGCAGCAAGAGCGGCCCCTACAACCACTAGCTTCGATCGAAACTGAGTTGACCATGGGAGGCGCCGGATGGCGCCTCCCGTCTTTTTTGGTCCGTGCTATTTCTTGTTCGTAGTACGAATGAGGGTATACTACTAGGCGTCTGAAGCAGGTGTGGGTTCGTGCCCCGCCGTCTGGAGGAGACTGTGGCAAGAACTGCATCAAGAAAAGAAATACTCGAGGGACCCATCGTCCGGACCATGTTCAGACTGGCATGGCCGTTGATGATTTCCAGCCTGCTGCACTACCTGTACAACATGGCCGATACTTTCTGGGTAGGCCACTTGCCCGCCTCGGAGAATGCCTCTGCAGTCGCCGGACTCCAGATAGCAGGTCCGGTCATTTTCTTCCTGATGGCATTTGCCTTCGGGTTCAACTCCGGAGGGCTGGCGCTGGTGTCCCAGTACATGGGTGCCCATCGGAAGGAGGAAGCGAACACGGCAGCAGCCAAGACGCTTTCCCTGTCGATTGTCTTCGGGTTGTTCATCATGGCAACAGGCGTCATTTTCTCGCCTGGGCTGTTGAGACTCCTGACCGATGACCCTGCTGTTGTTCGCGCCGGAACGATCTACACACGCATCATCTTCATCGGCATGCCATTTGAGTTCGTCGCCGTAGCATACGCCCAGGTCATGGCGGCGTACGGGGATACAGTTACGCCCATGCTTGTGAATGTGGCGACCGTCCTCATCAATATTGTCCTGGACCCATTCATGATCTTCGGGTGGGGGCCCTTCGCGCGCATGACGGTTGCAGGGGCTGCGGTGGCCACCATCATCTGCCAGGCCATCGCCGCAATCATCTCGCTGGTCATCCTGTTCAGGGGGAGACATGGTCTCCGTGTCAGCTGGCGCGACCTTCTGCCGGACTGGTTCTGGTACAGACGTATTCTCAAGATTGGCCTCCCTGCCTCCATCGGTGTCTCAGGGACGTCATTCGGGTTTCTGGTTCTGACAGGTATCATCGGCCGTGTGCCCAACGCAACGGTAGCACTCTCGGCATATGGCATCGGTGACCGCTTCATCAACATCAGTTTCATTGCCATCGATGGTCTGTCGCTCTCCATCTCGACGATGGTTGGTCACGCGTTGGGCGGGGACCTGCGGAAACGAGCCAACAGTGTCGTATGGACCGGCACAGCGCTGATGTTTGGGATGCTTGTAGGTGAAGGGGCCCTTCTGTGGGGTCTCACGCCATGGCTGTTCAGGGCCTTCATTCCGACACAGCCGGCGATCATCAGCGAAGGCATCCTGTTCATGTCCCTGTTCCTGCCCTCCATTCCGTTCTTCGGCATCGTCAACGGGGTCCAGTCGGCGTTCCAGGGTTCAGGGCACAACACCCCGCCGATGATCATGCAGCTCGTACGTCTCTGGGGCCTTCGCGTCCCGCTGTCATTGTTCTTCGGGTTCGCCCTCCACATGGGATCGCGCGGCATCTGGACGGGGATGCTGGTAAGCAACGTTCTTGCGGCCATACTCGCTCTCGTGTTCCTGGCGACCGTCGACTGGCACCACAAGGTGATTGAGCACTCTCCCTCTACAGCGGGCGAAGTTCTTGGGGGAGAAACCCCTGACGTGTTGGTTGTCCCGGCTGAGCCCCAGGCATAGGAGAAGAACATGAGCGATCGCTCCAGAATGCCCACACACGAGGAGATCCTGCACGGTCCGGTCGTCGTGACAATGTTCCGGCTGTCCTGGCCGGTCATGGTAAGTTCCCTGCTCAACATGGTGTACAACATGACCGACACGTTCTGGGTCGGGCACCTTCCAAAGGCCGAGAATGCAGCGGCAGTCGCCGGGCTTCAGGTGGCAGGACCGGTCGTATGGTTCCTCGTCGCATTTGCATTCGGATTTGGGTCCTCGGGTCTCGCTCTCGTTTCCCAGTTCATGGGAGCGCACAACGAGGTCGATGCGGAGAAGGCGGCCGGTCAGACCATGTCTCTGGCGATCCTGCTTGGATTCGCCGTGGCGGTCATCGGCGTGGTGCTGTCTCCAATCCTGCTTCCCCTGCTGACTCCAAACCGGGCCATTTCGGCGAACGCGATCAGCTACACGCGGATCATCTTCATCGGCATGCCCGCTATCTTCGTGTCGGCCCTGTACGCCCAGATCATGAATGCCTACGGAGATACGGTGACGCCGATGCTCATCAATGCGGTCACCGTTGGTCTGAATGTCCTGCTGGACCCATTGATGATCTTCGGATGGGGCCCGTTTGTCCCCATGGGTGTAGCCGGTGCCGCTCTCGCGACCATTCTGTGTCAAGCACTGTCCGCCGTTATCTCCCTCTGGGTCCTCATGACTGGGAGACGAAAGCTGAGAGTGACCTGGCGTGACCTGCGTCCTGAGATTGCCTGGGTCAAACGCATCCTTCGCATCGGCCTTCCCGCCTCAATCGGGGCATCTGGTACGTCCTTCGGGTTCATTGTCCTGACGGGCATCATCGGCCGTGTCCCAAACGCCACGATCGCCTTGTCGGCGTACGGGATCGGGGACAGAATGTTCAGCATCACCTCCCTCATCAACGACGGAGCGGGTGTGGGCATAGCCACGATGGTGGGACAGGCATTGGGTGCCGGCATGAAGGACCGGGCCACGACCGTCGTACGACAGGGGACGATCGCCATCGTCGGCCTGATGGGGGGTGCGAGCGTTCTTCTGTACCTCATCACGCCCCTGGTGTTTCGGGCGTTCATCCCGAGCCAGCCGGAAATCATCGCCGAAGGAGTCCTCTTCATGTCCATCTTCCTCTGGGCCAACCCGTTCTTTGGGCTTATGATGGGTGTCCAGTCAGCGTTCCAGGGCTCAGGGCACAATGTTCCAAACATGATCCTGGACCTGGTCCGGTTATGGGGTCTGCGCGTGCCGCTGGCGTGGTTTTTCGCTATGGCCCTGAAACTCGGATCACGTGGTGTCTGGATCGGCATGACGGTCAGCAACGTTGCGGCAGGATTGCTCTCGCTCATTCTTGTGTTCACGGTGGACTGGCGCAAAAACGTCATCGAGCACGCGCCTGTTCCTGAGGCGTTGCTCATCGGCGAGGAAGCCATATCGTCGGTCTGCGGAGTTGAGGTTGACGACCGTCCGTAGGGTTCTGAGCCTGCGTTCATCAAGTTGATTTCGGTGTCTCCACGCGCCTGCTTGACACTGCAAGCCATCATGCATAGCATACAGGCGCTGTGTTATTCTCTCGCCCCAGGAGGCGCGAATGTTCTACCTCAGCAACATTCTTGGCATGCGCGTTCTGGATCGAAAGCAAGCCGTCGTCGGCTCGATAGCTGATCTTGAAGTGGCCACCGGCGAGAAGTTCCCGGCCGTCATGGCCGTTCTGGTCACGACCCGGCGCGGCTTGACGCGCGTGGCATGGCACAACGTGCGTGGCCTGGGCATCACGGAGTGCACGCTCAAACTCGCCGATGCAGAACTTCAGCCCAACTTCAAGCTGGAAGACACGTCCATGTTGCTGCTCAACCATGTTCTCGACAAACAGATTGTCGACATCCATGGTGCCAAGGTCGTGCGTGTGAACGATATCGAGTTGGCGGAAAGCCACGGGCAGCTGCGTGTCATAGCGGCCGATGCCGGGTTCCGGAGCTTTGTGCGCAGGGCTGGCTTCGCGTGGCTCATCCATGTCGTCGAACGGGGGCGCCATCACAAGATTGGCGAGAACTCGATTCCGTGGAGTTTTGTCGAGCCTCTGGGGCGCGATGTTCGCAGCGTGCAGGTGAGAGCGACCTGGAAAGAGCTCTCGAAACTGCACCCTTCGGACCTGGCGGACATTGTGGACGACCTGGATTTCAATGAGCGCGACGCTTTGTTCAAAGCGCTCAACGACGAGCAGGCGGCTGATACACTCGCTGAACTGGAGGACGACAAGGTCAAGGTCACCATCCTGGAACGTCTTGGCGTGGCCCGCGCAGCTGACATTCTCGAGGAGATGGACCCAGATGACGCTGCGGACATCCTGCAGGACACGCGGGCTGAGACGCAGGAGGCGATGCTTCAGGAAATGGAGCCCGAAGAACGTGCGGACGTTCGTGAACTGCTGGCCTATGATGAGGATACTGCCGGTGGCCTCATGACCAACGACTATCTCGAGATCAGACAGGAAATGTCGGCCGAGCAGGTCATCGGGCTTCTGCGTCGGGAGGCTCCAGATACGGAGACCATCTATTACCTGTACGTAACGGACGATGATGGGCATCTGGCGGGGATCCTGTCACTGCGGGCACTAATCGTCGCTCAGCCCGGCACCGTCGTGGCCGACATCATGCAGAAACGCACCGTCTCAGTGTTTGTGGACGACCCAAAGGGCAAAGTGGCCGAGATCATCGGCAAGTACAACTACCTTGCGCTGCCGGTTGTTGACCACGAGGGCGTCCTGCAGGGCATTGTCACGGTCGATGATGTCCTCGACCAGGCGATGGATTAGTCCGGTGCCATGGCACTGATCTGGGAACGCATCAGGGGCAGGGTCCGGCGTTTCGCGCTGACGTTGCCCATCATGCTCGCCATCCTTGGACCCGGCATCATCACGGGCAATGTCGACAACGATGCGGGGGGCATCACCACGTACAGCGTCATCGGTGCCAGGTTCGGGTACTCCATGTTGTGGATGCTCCTGCTGATTACGTTTACGCTGGCCATGATCCAGGAGATGAGCGCTCGTATGGGAGTTGTCACGGGCAAGGGGTTGGCAGACCTGATTCGCGAACGGTTTGGTATTCGCCTGACCATGGTGGTCATGGTACTGCTGGTGTTCACCAATCTTGCCAATACCATGGGAGAATTTGCTGGCGTAGCGGGAGCCAGCTCGATCCTGGGTCTGAACCGTTTCATCGCCATTCCAGCCGTTGCATTTTTCGTATGGCTTCTGGTCGTCAAGGGTTCATATCGCGCCGTGGAGAAGGTTCTGCTTGTGTTCTGTGTCCTGTTTCTGACCTATGTCATCAGCGCTTTCATGGCACATCCCAACTGGGGGGTCGTCGCCAAATCTGCTGTTGTTCCGACGTTCCAGATGAACCCCGAGTTCCTCTCGCTGTCCATCGCCATGATAGGGACCACGATTGCGCCGTGGATGCAGTTCTACCAGCAGTCTTCGGTCGCGGAGAAGGCGATCGACCTGAAGCACTACCGCTATGAGGCTCTGGACACCTACATCGGCAGTTTCCTCACCAACTTCGTCGCCTTTTTCATTGTCGTCGCATGTGCGAGCACGCTGTTTGTAGCGGGCGTTCGTGTCAACACTGCGGCAGAAGCGGCAGGCGCACTGGCGCCACTCGCTGGAAAATACGCGTCGACTCTCTTTGCAGTCGGCCTGATCAACGCCTCGATCATGGCTGCCGGGGTCCTTCCTCTCTCGACGGCGTATTCCGTGGCCGAAGCGTTTGGCTGGGAATCAGGGGTTGGGAAGTCATTCCGCGAGGCCCCTCTCTTCTATGGTCTGTATACGGCTCTTATCGTTCTGGGTGCGGGAACGATCATGTTCGTGCCGGAGAACAGACTCATCGGCGTCATGCTCTTCTCGCAGGCGGCGAACGGTGTTCTGCTTCCTCTGATCCTCATCCTCATGCTGAAGCTGATCAATGACAAGTCATTAATGGGTGAGTACGTCAACAGCCGGGGCAAGAACATCGCGGTGTGGGCGCAGGCGATCGTCATGATCATCCTGGCGGCGACGCTGACGGTCCAGACCGTGCTTCAGATAGTGAGGAACTAGGTTCATGATTCTGCAAGGGGGAGAGTAGACTCTACTCGTCGGATAATTCGGTTAGCGAAAGGAAGAAACTGAGTGAACATTCGAAAACGGCTGCCGGCTTTTGAGTCTCGGGACTACCGGATCTGGTTTGCCGGCCAGAGCATATCTCTAGTCGGCACCTGGCTCCAGAACACCGGACAGTCCTGGTTGGTTCTCAAGCTGACGAACTCGCCCTTCAAACTCGGTCTGCTGATCAGTATCCAGTTTCTCCCGTCTCTGATCCTCTCGGTGTTCATTGGACCGATCATCGATCGTTTTCCCAAGCGCTCAATCCTGTTGTTCACACAGACGATGTATGCCCTGGCCGCCGCCGCTCTGGCTGTTGTGGCGTTCGGGGGTCATGCGCAGTACTGGCAGGTGCTTGTTATTGCCGCCGTCACAGGTGTCATCAGCGCTGTCGATTGGCCGACCAGACAATCGTTTGTGGGCGAACAGGTGAACGACAGGTCCGCTGTCGTCAACGCTGTCGCGCTCAATAGCACGATGTTCAACATCGCTCGCGTCGTCGGTCCTGGCATCGGCGGGGTCCTGATCGCAGCCGTGGGCATTCCGTGGACATTTGCCCTGAACTCGGTCAGTTTCATAGCGGTCATCATCAGCCTGCTCCTTATGAAAGCAGGCCGCAAGCCGACCAAGAGCAACAAGGGGAGCTATGCCCAGGAAGTGCGCGAGGGAGCCCGGTACATTGCCGGAAATAGAGTCGTCATGAGCCTCCTGACGATAGCAGGCGTTATCAGTTTGTTTCTGCTCAATTTCAACATCTTCATTCCCAGCTTTGCCAAGCTGACTCTCGGTCTGCAGGCAGATGGCTACGGCGGACTGATGTCGGCAATGGGAGCAGGGGCGCTGGCCGCTGGAGTACTCATGTCTCTCGGCGGAGCACGCCTGGAACCGACCCCCGCCTATGTTTACGGTTCGGGGTTCATCCTTGCGGTTGCGATGGTCCTCGTCGGCATACAGCGGAATCTCTACGTGACCGGCCTTCTGCTGATCTTCTGTGGATTTGGCATGGCGGCGTTGTCGACAATGTGCAACACGGCACTCCAGATGCAGTCGCCCGACAGCATGCGCGGCCGTGTCATGGCTGCCTACAACCTCGTCTTTGTGGGTTCGACCCCCATTGGCGCGCTCTATGCGGGCAAGATCTCGGATGCCCTCGGCGCAAATATGGGTTTCTTCGTCAGTGGGATCATTGGCGTCGTATTCCTGGGGGCGATGCTGGCCTTCGTTACCCCCCGTGCCTTCCGGGGCCTGCGAACGTTCGCCGTGGCTGGTGCATCCGCCGGAGGCAGTCCTCAGACGGTCGACTCTTCTGCTGGGCTGGACGTTCGGGCGACTGAGGTGTCCAGAGACTGACGCACGCGTGTGGCCAGTTCCTGAAGCGTATAGGGTTTCGGGATAAAGGCCACGAAGCCCATACTGGCGAAAGGAGTGTCAGTCGCATCATAGCCGGACATCAGGATCGCAGCCACCGACGGATTGATCTCGCGAAGCTTCTCGAACAGGTCCTTGCCATTCAGGTGCGGCATCATCATATCGACCAGGACGAGGTCGATGGACCGCCATGAATCCTTGTAGATGGCGAGCGCGTTCACTGGATCGGCGGTGTCGATGACCTGATATCCGAGACCTGAGAGGACCTTGACGGCAACACTGCGGACAACATCTTCATCATCCACGACGAGCACCGATTCTCCCCGGACAGACCGTGGCAGTGACCCAGAGACAGGCATCTGGCGAGCCCTTCCCTGTGCTTCGGCACGGGAGACAGCCGGAAGGTACAGCGTGAACGTCGTTCCCTGGTTTGGCACTGAAGCCACTGTGATGATTCCTCCGTGGTCGTGCACGACACGCCAGACGATGGACAGTCCCAACCCGGTTCCTTCAGGCCGCGTCGTGAAGAACGGTTCGAACAGGTGGTCCCTGGCCTCAGGTGATAGACCGCAACCGGTGTCTGACACCCTGATCTGCACGTAGCTGCCGTCTGGCAGGACAGGAATGCTGAGGCTGGTGCAGAAGGATTCGTCGATGATGACGTTGCAGGCGTCGACCGTGAGCGTGCCGTCGTGGTGTCCCATGGCATCGCGGGCATTGATGACCAGGTTCAGGATGACCTCTTCCAGCTGCGTCCGGTCACCGGGAACGTATGCCAAATCAGGAGAGATGCTCTGTACCAGGACAGTGCGTTTGTCGAAGCCTGGCATGGCGATCGAGAGCGTATCTGCCAGGACCCCGCCGACATCGACGTCGGCGATAGTCGGTGTGCTGTTGCGCGAGAAGGACAGCAACCGGTGCGTTAGTTCAGCGGCGCGCCTCGCGGCGCGTTCAATGGTGTCCAGTCCCTGGTAGAGTTCGGTCCCTTCCGTTGCGTCGACCCTGAGCAGCGACGCATGCCCCATGATGCCGCCCATGATGTTGTTGAAGTCGTGTGCGATTCCCCCTGCTAGTCGTCCGACTGCTTCCATCTTCTGTGACTGTAGGAGCTCTCGTTCCAGCTGCCGCGCTCGTTCCTCGGCGAGTCGCTGTTCTGTGACGTCGCGGAAGATTCCCTGGACAATAGAGGCACCGGCGGATGGTATAGACTTCAAGGAAGCCTCACAGATGACCTGACTGCCGTCATGGGTGACAAAGACCCAGTCAAACCGCTGTGCCTGGCCGGCAAGGGCCTGGTCTTCGAATGTGCGCATGGCGTCGGCAGATGGACGGCCGTCGGGCTGCATGGCGGGACTGATATCGGGGATGCTCTTTCCCATCAACTGTTCGGTTGTGGTGCCAAGCACTCGTCCTGCGGCGGTATTTGCCTGCGTGATGACATGGTCGCTGACGATCAGAATGGGATCGGGAGCTTCGTCGAACAGGGTGTGATACTGCTGGTACGCCGTGCGAACGGTCTGTTCGGCTTTGAGCTGGTCCCGCAGGTCACGGGCGACGATGAGCGTGCGTTTGCTGGGACCCGGCAGGTTCGACATCATGACTTCGACAGGGATGAGGGTTCTGTCGGATGCGACAAACTGCCACCGCGTTGACGTAAGGCTTCGGTCCTCCAGAGACGTCAGTGTTTCTGACATATCCGCCTGTCCGATGAACATAATGGACCCCAGTGTGGCGCCAAGCAAATCAGAATCCCTGCGAGCAAGCAGTGTACACAGGGCACCGTTGACCGCCTCGATGCGCAGATGTCCCTCAGCGCTGTCCACGAGCAGGGCAGGTTCCGGGACTGCGGCAAATAGCTGCTGATAGTAGGCGGCCCGGTCACGGGCGGCGCGTGCCGCGCGTTCACGCGAAGCAAGCAGGTAGATGGCGAGCAGGACGACCACAATGCCCCCGAGCACCAGCAACGTCGTTTTCAGCCGGTCACTGCCGGCGTAGAAGGAAATCGTGGTGCCGAACCATTTCGTCTCCAGTTGTGCCAGCATGCCGCTTCGCCGCACTTCCGCCAGGGTCGCATTGAACTGAGGAAGCAGTGGCAGCATGTTTCGGGCCGCTGGGTATGCCACGGGGCAGCGTCCAGTAAGAAAAGGTCTGAACAGGCTTCCCTTCTGAATGACGAGGTCCCCCTGGTAGCGTTCGCTGATGAGAAACTGAGCATTGAGGTAGTCATGAACGGCGGCATCAGCCTGACCCCCGGCGAGCGCGGCAATTACAGCTTCAGGCCATACATACCGCTGGACCTGCAACTGCCCGTAGCGATTGCCCAGGCTGGTAACATAGTCATCAGAAGCCGTTCCTGTCTTGACGGCAACACGATGGCTTCCGAGATCGCGTGCGTAGTGGATGTCACTGTCAACTGGTGTGACAAGGACGAGACCGGAGTTCAGGTATGAATTGGCGAAGGCGAAACGGGAAGCACGGTCACTTGTCCAGAAGATCGACCCGATCCCTAGGTCCACGGTGCCGTTCTCCACGCGCTGCAATTCGTCGGGGAAGGTCATCGTCTCGTATCGGACGTTCCAGCCATTGACCGAGGCAATGAGATTCACGAGATCGACGTCGAATCCGACAAGATGTCCGTCGCGCAGAAAAACGAAGGGTTCGTAGATGTTCGCAGCAACCACCAGCTGGGGAGGAACCGAGACCGGAGTGGCGGCATGGGCCAGGGATGTCGGTCCGAGAAAGAAGACTGCAACGGCAACAAGCGCGACTGCGCAACGCCGAGCATACTGCATCCCGAGTGCTTCCCGGCGCACAGAACGACCAGTATTCACCGAGGTTGCTCTCTCCGCCCTACCCGTTGTCAACATATGTTCATGATATCCCGTAAACCTCCTCTGTAAAGCTGAAATCTGACGTGCGCGGCTGTTCCACGGTGCTCCCAGCGGCTCAGTTTCAGGAGAAGCGTCCCGGCAACCGGGGATACGGAACATCGGGAGAGGCCCGCTCGTCCAGAATATGCGCATATACTATAATATTGGGAGTGTCCTGACGGCGCTCATTTCGAAGCAGATGGCTGAACTCGGGATAGGAAGGGTTCGCCCGCCGGATGGTCGTGGAACAGGACGCGTGCCCTTCTGTGGGTGTGCACGGATGAATGCGGTGCCAGGAAAACGTGTGGACAGCGCGATGCTCTGTCTGGCACGTGGGAGGGAGGTACAAGCACACATGAACAGACTCGCCGTTTTTGACCTTGACCGCACGCTGCTCGATGACACGTCGTCAATCTCTGAGGGACTGGTGAGACGATTGGCGGCTGCGCTGGTTCCTGGGCTTTGCTGTACGGTCGCGTCGGGGCGTGATCTCGAGCGCATAGTGCCATTCCTCGAGCAACTTGGCTGGAAATCGGTTCCCGTCATCGCCGAGCAGGGTACAGTCGTCGTCGAGCCCGGGAACGGTCATATCCTCCTGGAACGGGGCATATCGCGAGAGGTCCTGCTCGACACCGTGGACACGGTTCGTTCGGCGCGCATTCCCCTGAACGTTATCCTGTATGGCCGAGATGCCCCACAGGTGTTCCGGAGTGCGGGTGCGCCGAGTTTCGTCGAAGGGTGGCTGCTCGGACGGTACTCGCACGGTCTGCGCGACGTGCCGCCTCTGGAGCAGATTATCACGACAGGCGTGCGCAAGGTCACCGTGACATGTCGGCCTGAGGACACTGAGGGCATCAGGGCCATGCTGGCAGCAGAACTCGGGCCGCGCGCTACCGTGGTCAGGGCAGACGTGAACTTCGTCAACATCATGGATGCCGGGGTCGACAAGGGTGCAGCGCTTCGGTGGCTGATCAGCTACCTTGGGCTGGAGGCGGCCAGTGTCATGGCCGTGGGAGACTGTGAGGCTGACCAGAGCATGTTCGCGGTCGCCGGGGTTTCGGTTGCGGTGGCGAATGCTGATGAACCGACGCGAGCGATGGCAAGATACGTTGTGCCCTCTAACAATGATCAAGGCGCCGCCCTGGCTCTGGAGAGCTTCGCCGACGGAAGGTTCGGGCTCTGAGGGCCCGGGATTCAATCCTGCTTCTGAGGTGCATGGGACTCGCTCTCTGCATTCTTCACGCCTGGAGCTTGACATCCAGGTGCTCTCCGGTACATTGTTACGGCTTCATCAGCACGAGCATTGACAACCAGGAGGTGGCTCATGAATGAAGACAGCATGACGAAAAAGGCCACGCGGCCCGTCAAGAAGAACCGCCGGACACGGAGCAAACCAGCGAAGATCCGGCACCTTCAGAAACAGCAGAGGCTGTGGATGGTGTCCAAGATGGCATGGCGCAAGCCCGGTACAAAACCAGGACTTGCGCCTTCTTCATTGCTGCAGCCCACACTCGTGGTTCCGTGGCCCGCCTCGAGGTTGCTTTCCCTGGAGTTGTCTTGCCGTCTGACATGATAGCTGCCGTGGGTCCACTCTGCGTCCAGACGGCCAGAGACATCAGCATTATCCGTCAGGGGGGCCGTCTTCTGGTGACAGCGTGCGATGCTCTCGGAGCAATAGGCTCAAAGCCTGCGGACGTGGTTGCTGCTTCTGATGAGATCTGCGGCGCCTACACCCTTCGGGTCTGTCTGAACGAGCTTGCTGCGGTTGGCGTCACGCCTCTGTTCGTGCTGTCGCTGGTCTGCAATGAGTGGGAGCCGACAGGGAGAAGGGTTCTGGATGGCATCAGGGCGGAGCTTCTGGAAGGCGGGTATCCAGACCTCCCTATCAGCGGGAGTTCAGAGCAGAACATGCCGACGACCATGACTGGGCTGGGCATCGCTGTCGTGGGTACAGCAGACTCTCTGCGATGGCGGCACACGGCACCCGGTGACCGTCTCATCCTTGTTGGATTGCCATGGGTCGGATCCGAGGTTCTCGACCATTCCGGAGAGCTTCTGAGACCTTCAGCTGTCCGGTCCCTGGTCGGACAGGATGCTGTGGGCGACGTCATTCCCTGTGGCTCTCGTGGCATCCGGCACGAAGTCGAGGTGCTCGAAAGCGAGTCAGGAGTGAGGATCGTGCTGCACGAACCGGCGCCCGTCGACCTGGACAAGTCGGCCGGCCCTGCCACGTGTGCACTTGTGACCGTTCACGGCAGTCTTGCAGACTGCGGCCTGAGGGCGACTGAGCTCGGGTTTATCGAGGAACGACGGTGAGACTGGGGGCAACGTCCTGGCAGGTCCCCGGAACGTATCTGGACAACGCGCGACTGCTGGCCGGGCACGCCTCGTTTTCCGAGCTCCTTGTCTATACCTGGAATGATGAGTTGCGGAGCATGCTGGAACAAGAATGGGACGACATGAGCAGGTTGCTCGAAGTGTCGGTGCACCTTCCTGCGGACAGCCTGGAACATGCTGCTGCCGCCCTGCGGTTCTTCAGTGACCGCGAAGTCCTGCGGTACACGGTGCACCCGGTGCGCGAAGTTGCTGCACTTCGGGATTTCCTGCGGTCAGGTGTCGATATGGTCGGAGAGCGGCTCTGTCTCGAGAACCTGGAGAATGACGTGTTCGGGGAAGTGATGCCCTCCGTAGCCGACATCCCGTTCTCCGTGACACTCGACTACGGCCATCTGCTATTCATGGGCGCTGAGTCTGAGCCGTTTCTCGACATGTATGCAGACCGCATACGCGAGTTGCACTTCCACGGCTACGATGGCGTCGACTGCCACGTCGCCCCGGACGAACCGACGATAACGCGATTCGGAGAGATCCTTGAGACGTGGTTCCAGGATGAACCCCTGATGCCTGTGTGCGTGGAGACATTCGACTGGGATGTGACGCGCAGTGTGCTCGACACGTTGGCGGCTCGCAGTGTGGTGACTGCGGCAGACTGACTCCGTCGCCCCCACAGGAGGGCAAGCGTTGGCTGTCTTCAGTCGTGGTTTTCCTGCGCCTGGACGGCCAGGCTGACATTTGTTGCCGTAGGAACGGCCTTCGGCTCGTCGGTCATGGCTCTAACTCGCATGCACGTGCTGTCCCAACCCATCGCACAGGACTGGTCCTGGGGTGTGACCTACCAGGAGACGCTGTATTCGCCAGTGTCCAGCCGTGTCACTGTTGCGGCGCCTGCCAGCTGGCGAGCAGTGACCATAGCGTTCGCCAGGCAAATGCCGAGGTCGGGAAAGCGACCGGTGTTGCCCTGCACGACGATCTGATCCGGGGAGACGACCTTGAACGTCCACGGCTGCCTGTTCATCGCCGACGGAGCAAGGCGGGCGGATTCGAGCACGGTCCGGACCAGAGCTGCCGAGTCCTGGAGAATGCCTCCCGGAACAAGCTGTTCGATGGTCTTGCGGGTATGGCCGCGGGAGAGGGCACCCACCACTGCGGAACGCAGACCAGGTGTCGCCGGCCGGCCGACCGTTATCGAGCAGGGACTGCCCGGCAGGCGAACCTGATAGTACTAGCACGTGCCCCACTCGTGCACGAGGAGGGCCAGAACGATCTGCTGACCCTGGTACCCATAGTCTATGAGCTCGTCGGTAGACGACCCGCACTCGGCATACAGGACGGCGCTGCATCCCATGATGGACTTGTCGGCGATTCTCCAGTCAAGCCGGCTGGTTGCGGTGAGCGGTACTGCCGATGCAATCGCCTGCGCGATGTCCGCCCTGTCGGTATCTGTCAGGGGGTGAGGCTCGTAGCTGCGCGTCGAATGGCGATCCCGGACGAGACTGACGTAGTTGAGCTGCATTTCCATTTCCCCCCTACTTGAGTGATGGCATACGGATGCCGTGGTCCTTGGCAAACTGGATGGCTTTCGGATAGCCTGCATCTGCGTGCCGCACGATGCCCATGCCCGGGTCGTAGGTGAGAACGCGTGATAGCCGTCTGGCCGCAGCGTCGGTGCCGTCCGCGACGATGACCATGCCGGCGTGGATGGAGTAGCCGATCCCGACGCCGCCGCCGTGATGGACGGAGACCCAGGTAGCCCCTCCGATCGTATTGAGGAGAGCGTTCAGGATGGGCCAGTCGGCGATGGCGTCGCTGCCGTCCATCATCTTCTCGGTCTCACGGTTGGGTGAGGCGACGGAGCCGCAGTCGAGATGGTCGCGCCCGATGACGATGGGTGCGGAGATCTTGCCTGATTTCACGAGGTCGTTGATGATGAGGCCAAAGCGCTCACGCTCGCCGTATCCCAGCCAGCATATGCGGGCGGGCAGCCCCTGGAACTGGACCTGGTCGTGTGCCATCTGGATCCACTTTACCAGGTGTTGGTCGTACGCGAACTCCTTCAGGATCACCTCGTCGGTTGCCCAGATGTCCTTGGGGTCTCCCGAGAGCGCTGCCCAGCGGAAAGGGCCCTTGCCTTCCTCGAACAGTGGACGGATGTACTTTGGGACGAACCCGTCGAACTTGAACGCATCCTGATAGCCGTTTGCCAGGGCCTGGCCACGGATGTTGTTGCCATAGTCGAACACGATCGCGCCACGTTCCTGCAGGCCGACCATGGCCTTGCAGTGGACGGTGATGGCGTCCAGCGCGCGCCTCTCGTACTCGGCGGGGTCGCTCGCACGCAGAGCGTATGCCTCTTCGAGCGGCATGCCGTTGGGGACGTATCCATTCAGCGTATCGTGGGCAGACGTCTGGTCGGTCACGACGTCCGGGATGATCCCCCTGCGCAACAGTTCAGGGAACACGTCGGCAGCGTTGGCGACGAGTCCGATGGACAGTGGCCGCTTCTCAGCGACGGCGTTCCGGACCATCTGCAGTGCCTCGTCCAGGTCGGTCGTCATCGTATCGATATACTTGGTGTCGAGACGTTTCTGGATTCGGGCGGGGTCACATTCAACAATCAGCCCAACCCCCCCGTTCATGGTGATGGCCAGAGGCTGTGCGCCGCTCATACCACCGCATCCACCCGTGAGGACGAACCGTCCGCTCAGGTCTTCCCAGCCGGCTTGCCGGGCGGCAGCGGCCAGCGTCTCATAGGTACCCTGCAGGATGCCCTGAGCCCCGATATAGATCCAGGAGCCGGCGGTCATCTGGCCGTACATGATCAGTCCCTTGTCTTCCAGCTTGTGGAATTCGTCCCAGGTGGCCCAGTGTGGAACCAGCATTGAATTGCTGATGATGACACGTGGCGCGTCGATGTGAGTCTTCCACACAGCGACAGGTTTGCCGGACTGCACGACCAGCGTATCGTCCACGTCCATGCTCTGGAGCGTCGCGATGATGTCCGCGTAGGCCTGCCAGTTGCGAGCAGCCTTGCCCTTGCCACCGTAGACGATCAGGTCTTCGGGCCGCTCTGCGACCTCCGGATCCAGGTTGTTCATCAGCATGCGCATGGGAGCTTCCAGTTGCCAGCTCTTGCATGTCAGGGTGGTTCCGTGTGCTGCATGTATCGGTTCCATGTTTTTCCTCCAGTCAAACTGCGTTGCTGCAAATCAGGGCTCGTACCGCGTTGATGTCTTCGACGAACATGCGGTCGCCATTCATGGGCGGAACGCATGTTCTGAGCTGTGCGAAGAGCTTGCTGGTGGCTTGGCCGAGCTTGTCTTCGCCGCCAAGGATGTCGACAGCCTGATAGGCGGCCAGCAGTTCAATGGCGACCACGGTTGCCGCGTTGTCTGCAATGGAGCGGGCTTTACGCGCAGCGATGGTACCCATGCTCACGTGATCCTCCTGGTCGGCGGATACCGGAATGCTGTCCACGGAAGCGGGATGTGCCAGTACCTTGTTCTCGGAGACCAGGGCGGCCTGAGTGTACTGGGCGATCATGAGGCCGGAGTTGAGGCCGGCATCGCGCGTCAGGAACGCCGGGAGTCCGCGGTTGAGGGCGGGGTTGAGCAGGCGGTTGGTGCGTCGTTCGCTGATGCTTGCCAGCTCTGCCAGCGCAATGCCGAGGTAATCCATGGCCAATGCCACGGGTTCGCCGTGGAAGTTCCCGCCCGACAGGACGTCTCCGTCGGCAGGGAACAGGAGCGGATTGTCTGTGACAGCATTCAGTTCAGTGAGCAGCACATTCTCCACGAAGTCGACGGTATCGGAGACGGCGCCATGGACCTGCGGCATGCAGCGGATGCTGTAGGCGTCCTGAACCTCGTCGCACGTGCCGATGAGCTTGCTGCCTGCAACGTAGCTCAGAATATCCCTGGCAACGGCACCCTGTCCGGCGTGCCGGCGCAGATCGTGGATGCGTTCGTCGAAGGGTTCGAGACGGGCGCGGAGGGCTTCCATGGTCATCGCCGCTGCCAGGTTGGCGGTGCGAAGGAGAGAGCGCGCGTCCGAGAAGACGAGGGCGGCGACGCCGGTCATGACGGCGGTGCCGTTGATGAGGGCCAGGCCTTCCTTGGCTTCCAGGACAACCGGCTTGGCACCGATGGCATCAAGGATTGCCTGACCCTGGAGGATTTCGCCGTGCACTTTTGCCGTTCCCCTGCCAATGAGCACGAGCGCCAGTGAGGCAAGAGGAGCCAGGTCGCCCGAGGCCCCTAGCGATCCCTGGCTGGGGATCATCGGGTATACGTGCTTGTTCAGCAGGTCCAGCAGCAGTTGCTCCACCTCGAACCGAACACCCGAGTGTCCGCTGGCCAGCGTATTGGCACGCACGAGTATTGTCGCCCGGGCCTCGTCCTCGTTGAAGCAGCGCCCGACACCGACGGCGTGCGACAGGATGAGGTTCTCCTGCAGCTTGCCCAGGTCCAGGGGACTGATACGTGCATTGCACAGAGAGCCGAACCCCGTATTGATGCCATAGACGGGGGCTTCACCCCGGACGATCTGCCGGACGAATGAAGAAGCAGCGTTGATCTGTTCCACAGCTTCCTTGCCGAGTTCGACGACGGCACCCTGGCGGGCGACACGGACGACTTCGCTGGAGGTCAGGCTGGAACCGGTAAGATGGATGTTCATCTGTTCATCTCCTCGATAGCTGTTGCGAGTTCACTGAGTGAGTCGATCGCGATGGTTTCTGCGGGCAACGACTCCCGGCGCCCAAAGAGAATGGCCTGGAGGCCGGCTGCGCGCGCTCCCTTGTAGTCCATGCGGTATGAGTCCCCCACATGGACGATCTCCTCCGGCTTCAGTTCGTTGGTGTCGACCAGCAACTCCCAGATACCTTTGTCGGGTTTCAGATACAGGACTTCGTCCGAGAAGATGAAGTGTGTGAACGGCACACGAATGTTGAGCGTGTCGAGTACGTTCAACAGAACCTGCCCCGGTGTTTTTCCCGTGTTGGAGGTCAACGAGAGAGGGTAGAGCCTGGCCAGGTCTGTAAGCAGCTGTGGAACGTCTGGCTCGACGAGGGTAGGCATCAGTTGGAAGATCACTGCGTCATATCTGGGCCGGACAGCATCGACGAGATCCCCGGAAGGGTACACACTGGCCTGCGTCAGGACGAAAGCGATCTGGCTGGAGGTCGTCAAAGTCCAGTCGCGCATCTCACGAACGTCTCTGCGCAAGACGTCGATGCGACGAAGACTCTCGTAGAGTCCGTCCTCGGAAACGACCACGCCGTGCTCGCCAAGGACTTCGCGAATGGCCTGAGCCCGGATGCGGTCGCGTAGAGCCTCATCCTGGTCATGGTCTAGTATAAGTGTCTTCCACAAGTCCAGGCTTATCGCACGTATCACGTCTTCTCCCCCATCCTTGACGTGTTCAGTATATGGCAAAGACAGCGAGCTGTCACCCCTGAGAAGTAACGACGTTGACAGAGGCCAGGAACTCATATACTGGAACGTGCTAACGCAGGAGACGACCGACCCAGTAGGCAGGGTTGCTTGTCTGGCGTGAGAAGTGCGGTCCGCGCTCAGAAGCGGATGCAACCGGTGGCCGAGTGGGAGTCTTTTGTGACTCACCGCAGGCGGCCGGACCAAAAACTCAAGGACATGGAGGAACCAGAATGTTCAGGACAGGATCTCGGAACCGAATCAACAAGCATGTTGACTCGACAGAATGTTGCAGGTTGACGGATGGAAAACGCGTTATATCCTTTGCACTTGCTGTCATCATGGTATTTCTCCTGGTTGCCTTCCCCGCCAGACAGGCCGGAAGTGTCGCTTCAGTTGTTTCGACGCGTCGTGTTTCCCTTGAACTTCGTGCCGGCCAATCTAGCTTCGTGGTCACGACAGGCTCAAAGCGTGTTGCAGGCAGTTTCCCTAAAGGGTTCGTTCCGGTCAGGCTTGGTACAAGTCTTGCTTTCCCGATGCGTGCCGTCATCGAGGCAGCAGGCGGCATCGTGCGGTTCGAGCCGTCGCAGAACACCGTCTATTTTGGGCTGGGACCAGTTGCTGGTGCATACGAGTTTGGCAGCAGGACGTTCGTGGACGGTTCCTACAACACGTCGGTGCGGAAGGACCTGGTTCGCGCCTTGGGAAAGATTGGAACCCTGTTCCTGTCGGAGGAGATCCTCAAGGGCCTGGTGACTGCGTCTGGTGGAACGATGACATCGTCTGTCAAGAACGGACTGACGTCGATCGTCCTCCAGATTCCGTCCGTCATGAACGACGTCCTCGGCTATGAGCATGACACGTTCCCCGCCAAGGCCGGGAAGATGCGGCTCGTGACCCTGGCGCCGAACCTGGCAGAGAACTGTTTCGCCCTTGGTCAGGGCAGCAACATCATCGCCTCGTCCGAGTACACCGACTTCCCGGAGCAGGCCAAGAAGATCCCAACGGTCGGCGCATTCAGCAACCCCTCACTGGAGAAGCTGCTGGTCCTGTCTCCCGACCTCATCCTGGTGACGGACGGCACGCCGCTTGCGGTCGTGGAACGTCTCCGCAAGATGGGGCGTCGGGTGTACGCCGACGACCCCAAGTCCCTGTCTGCTATCGTCGAGGCCATACGTTCGCTGTCAGTGGTGCTCGGGGTTCCGGACCGTGGGTTCGAGGTGGCGCTTTCCATGCACAGGTCCATCGTACGGGTAGCCGCGGCAGCGAAGAAGCTGACCAGCAAGCCTGCCGTGTACGTCGAGATCTGGAACAGTCCATTGATGAGTGCAGGCAAGGGGACGTTCGTCTCGGACCTCATCTCAATTGCGGGAGGATCCAACATCGCTGATGACACAAATAGTCCTTGGCCGGTGCTGTCCGAGGAATACGTCATCAGTCACAACCCAGACATCATCGTCGTGGCTTCCGGTATGGGATCCGGAGATGTTGCAGGGAGGACGGCGTTTTCCACGGTCAACGCCGTGAAGCAGGGACACGTGTATGACATGGTGGGCGACTACATCTTCCGCCCATCTCCCCGTATCATCAAGGGTCTCGAGATGATCGCTGACTATGTCCAGCGTGCTTCCCGTCCCTGACGCCGGAGTCCGACGACACAATGCGGCTGTGCTAACAAGCGCAGCCGCAGTTCTGCTTATCGTCACGTCTGCCAGTGTGTTCTTCGGTAGTGCGGGCCTGACGCCACGACAGGTGTTCCACGGGCTGAGCCTCATGATTAGGGGTGCCCCCATGGGGACGCCGGAAGCTCAGATCGTCATGTTGAGGCTCCTTCGCATAGGGCTGGGTGTCCTGGTAGGTGCATCGCTTGGACTGTCGGGTTTCCTCCTGCAGACGGCCTTCCGGAATCCGCTGGCCGACAGTTATCTCCTCGGGGTCTCAGGAGGGGCACAGCTGGCCGTCACGCTGGTTGCCCTGCTCGGCCTTGCGGGGACGGTTGCCTCGGTTCCTGTCATGATCGCCGCCCCGCTGGCGGGGGCTCTCTTCGTTCTCGCGATGCTCCTCATCATCAGCAGGCGCATCGGGCATGACCTCCTGGCCTTTCTGCTGTCAGGCCTCGCTCTCTCGTACATGCTGAACGCCCTGTACTCCATCCTGGTCTCGACACGGCCCGACATCCTTTCCAACACGATCTTCTGGTCATGGATGGGTCTCAACAGGGCGTCTGGAACAGGCATGGCGGTCGTGGCCGCAGGGTTGGTCATTGCCGTGCCGGCTGTCATGAGCCTGATGCGCCCTCTCCGATCGTATCTGGTGGGTGATGACTTCGCCCAGAACGTGGGCGTCAACGTGAGAACCACAAGGATTTCGCTGCTGTTCCTCAGCGTCATCCTTGCTGCCACGGACGTTGCCGCCTCGGGGGTCGTGGGATTCGCTGGACTGTTCTCTCCTCATCTGGCACGCCTGCTGACACGTCGCACAGACCGGACGTTTGTCGTCCTGACGATGCTGATGGGCGCGACGATCGTGGTCGTCGGGGATCTCATAGCGCGTTCGGTGAGCGCGTCGGAGATTCCACTGAATACAGTGCTGTCACTCTTTGGTGCGCCCTATCTTATCTGGCTGTCGATCAAGTCGAGGAGGGTGATGTGATCTCCGCTGTCCTCGAGCTCAGCAACGTCGCGGTCGGGTACGTTCGGGGGGAACCCGTTCTCAGGGACGTGACGATCAGTATTCGCCCGGGAGAAGCCGTTGCGCTGGTCGGCCGCAACGGGACAGGGAAGTCGACACTCCTTCGGACGATGCGCGGGTTCCTGCCGCCCTTCGACGGCCAGGTCGTGCTGAAGGGTCATCCATTGCAGTCCATGAGTCCACAGGCCCTTGCAGCGACCATTGGGTTCCTGTCGCCAGGGATACCCCAGGCGCACATTCTGGTGGATGAGGTCATCGAGCTCAGTTCCCTTGGACGGCTCAAGTCCATGGAACAGCTCGAGGCGTCGGACCACCCTGACGTGTTCTCAGAGGTCAGTGGCTTCGGTGCACGATTCCTGGACGAGATGTCGTCAGGGCAACAGCGCAAGATCATGCTCCTGGCTCTTGTGGCGCAGTGGACGGACATTCTCCTGATGGACGAGCCTGAACTCCACCTTGATCTCCCGAGCCTGCGCGAACTCCACGGCTTGATCTCCTGGGCTACCGCCAAAGGCAAATCGGTCGTGCTTTCCACGCACAATCTCGAGACCATACGCGTTCTGCCGGACCGGCTGTACGTTGTCGGCGACAAGACCGTACGCGAGGCACCCCGGACCGAGGAAACCGTGCAGGCGCTGCTGGAAGGGAATGGCTATGCTCCACGGGGATAGCGCGCGGTGCCCCTGAAGCTAAGTGACATGCGGCATGGCAGGCTTCGTCGCAGCTCAACGCGCATGTTGACAGCGATTGCAGACGTTCCGGTGGGCCAAGTCCAGACGACATGAGCCGTTGCCCGACGAT